>NZ_BJXX01000084.1 GCF_007991215.1 Aneurinibacillus danicus | reverse complement strand
TTTTTGGAATTATATTTTGTTAACCTGTGGTTGAGTACAGACCGATGCCCTGCCGCTCATGCTTTATTACATAGTCTTCGTTCTTTTTCTTCCACTTTTGGACACGCAAAACCGTAAACAGGCGGGGGATACTAAGTGTAATATGAAAGCCCAACATCAAGATGCCATGCTGGAGTCCCCACCACGCTGTTGCTATAAGCCCGACAGCCGTACCAAAGAAGAAAAACATCCATTCAATTTGCTGATAATCAGAAATCGATAAAGGAAGCTTCGTGCGCCAACCTCCCCAGGGAGAAAGAAAAGAGTCAATATGCCACCGCATGGAGAGTGAAGACACAAAGCAATATAAGAAGAAAGAAATCCCTTGTAAAAGCCATAGAATGATGAGATAGCCCAGTGATTGTATAACGTTTTGATTAGTGGTCTGCAGATATTTCTTTGCCAGGAAGAAAAAAACAAACATAATTACAGATTGAATAAGGATCATGGAAGAATTCCAACGATAGCGGTAGTGAAGTGTATGACTATAAATAGTGGAATTCTGGGTACGGAGTTTTTCTCTACGTGTTCTTTCCGCTTTCATCTTTCGAACCTCTTTTAAGGAAATTTTATCAAGCCCAATTTATTATTTTTTAAAAATAAGATGGTCCATTATTGCCTTTATCGGAATCGGAGGGAGAATTTTGTATAATGCAGTAGAAGGAAATTTTCTTGTCTTTTTTATAGGTGAAAAAGAGAAAAAGGGAGTCATTCTGGGAACAAATCAACCGATGAAAAAGGAGGCAAGATGGCTGCGCCATTCATTGGAGGGATGGGGAGCGCCGATTCTTACTCTGCCCGTGAAGGAAGCGGAAACAATAAGCAAACTTTACAACAGATATCTTTTGACAGGATCTTATAATGAAAAAGAATGGTACCGTCAATGTCAAGAAGACGGGGTCGATTATATTACAGTAAGGCGAGCTCTTGGATTAGAGCCGAAAATTGGACAACAGAAACAAGTGGTGGAAGAAAAAGAGATAATGGAATGGCTAAAGCAAAACATTTTCTCTGGTTTTTTATTACAGGCAAACGACCTAACGGCATCAGGTAAGCCTGTATCGCTTGGGGTGTGGGGAAACACAATGTCCAGGTTGACCAGATACGTTATAGAGGAGGCGGAAAGCCGTAATTGTTATGTTCAGCTTTTTGTCCCATTTTCGGGTGCTTCGTTCGTTCCCTGGAACTCTACAATAATATGCAAGGATAGATGGAAAGCGCTTGAAGGGACGTATGGCTTGCTCATTCTTGATTCTGAACCAATACTTTCGCGAATCCCGGTAAAAGAATGGGCTGTGCATAAGACAAAAATGAGAAGAAGCGTACTTGTCGATCCGTATAATTTGTATGAATCGGAAGAAATGGAGGCAATTGGTTATCGTTATATAAGATATGGTTGTGTTTTCTAACATTTTGCCTTCGCCATGTATAAAATAAAAAAAACAGGGAAGAATGGGATCAAAAAATGAAGGTGATACCATGGAAACGGAGCCGGAAAACTGCAGTTGCATCGTATGCGGCAACAAGGAAGCAAGGGGCATTTTCATTTTCGATTCGTTTGTTTGCCAGCAGTGTGAACAAGAAATTGTAGCCACAGATGCTTCAGAGGATAAATATCGTTTTTTCATTCGCCAGATGCGACGTATCTGGTTGAGGCAAAACGCCTGAGCCCTTCTTGATTTCAAGAAGGGTTTCTTTTATGGTATAGGAAAGTGCATTTTGCTTTACTACTGTAAAGCGAAATATACTTTCCCTTCATTAGTAATTTAGGAAAAACTTGCAAGGGGCGTGCCGACCGTTGCTTTTTTCGTGTGGAGCGTGTGGCCTGAAGGAAGGGAAAGACTAGCAACGCCCGTGAGTTTTTCTTATGGTTGGGAAGGAGAAATAACAGAGGGGGACATTGCATTGAATCATAGAGAAGCACCGCTTTATGAAGCACTCTGCACTTATGAGCAAAATAACAAGCTATCCCTTCATGTACCAGGACATAAAGATGGAAGCGTGTTTGATGCGGAGGCAGGTACACACTTTTATAATGTGTTGAAAATAGACGCAACAGAAATAAACGGATTGGATGATTTGCATCATCCTACAGGTGTGATTGCGAGGGCACAGGCACTGGCGGCTGATGCATTTGGAGCGGAACATACGTTTTTTTTAGTGAACGGTTCCACGGCGGGCAATCTCGCTGCTGCGCTTACATTATGCAGCCCGGGCGATACCATTCTTGTGCAGCGCAACGCCCATAAATCAATATTTAACGGCTTGCTTCTGGCTGGAGCATGTCCTGTGTATATACTGCCCGAAATTGAGCCTGCGACACGGGTTGCTGCCGGAATAAATCCGGAATGGTTGCGGGCAGCTATAGACCGGCATCCGGAAGCGAAAGCGGTCTGGATTACGAATCCAAACTATTATGGTATGGGGCAGGATGTCGTGACGCTGGCTGAGATGTGTCACCAGGCAGGCCTTCCGCTTGTAGTAGATGAAGCACATGGTGCGCATTTTGGCCAGACAGACGGTGTACCGCCTTCTGCTTTACAGGCAGGTGCGGATCTTGTTATACAATCTACGCATAAAATGCTGACCGCTATGACGATGGCGTCTATGCTACATATACAGGGTCCGCTCATTCCACGGGACAAGCTTGCCAGGGTGCTTGCCATGGTACAGTCAAGCAGCCCTTCTTATCCATTAATGGCTTCCCTCGATGTGGCGCGCCGCTACCTTGTTATGCGGGGACGGGAACAATTACATGAGACGATTCGTTGTCTGGAGCGATACAGAACAAAACTCAAGAAAGAGTTAAAGCTGCTTTCCATATGGGATGAAGAATCCGAGCCTCAGAACAGCCCGGTTTACAGCCGGGATCCGTTAAAATGGGTGCTAACGTCTTCAATCACTTCTGTAACAGGCTACCAATTATTGGAGTGGCTTGAGGAAAAAGGCTGTGTGGCAGAAATGGCTGATACGCAAAACGTAGTGCTTGCGTTTTCCATTAATACTGAGGAGGCGCATATTAAGAAGGTGGCGACTATACTTAAGGAAACAGATGAAAAAATGCAAAAGCTGAAGAAAAGAACGGGGGAAGCACGGACTTACAGTCCCCAATCTACAGAGTTATTTTCCAGACAGGCTTCTTTTATTATTCCTGTGATTCCACTTCAGGAGGCATTTCATCGGGACAAAGAGGAGGTACTGCTTAAAGATGCGGTCGGCAGGTATAGCGCTGAGATGGTCATTCCTTATCCGCCCGGCATCCCGCTGCTTACACCGGGCGAAGAGATTACGGATGAGCATATTGAAACTATACGACGCATCCAAAGGGCGGGTGGGTACTTTCAAGGCGCTTCCGATGAGACGATGGATAAAATGTTTGTACTGGTCAGTCCGTAGTTTTTCGATTATGATAACATCATATAGAACCACCAAGGCTTCTCAGCCGCAACCCCGATATGAAAATTGAGGGAAGGGCGTTGACTTTTGAGGTACGAAGGAAAAGAGAGAAGCGAACGAGGGGGTGATTTCAAGGGGAAAAAGGCGAACGCCTTTTTCTTCCCTGGATCTCATTTCCTCTTTCTCTCCTTATTTCTTCGTGATTTTCACAGAAAATAAGGGAGGATTCCATCGTTGAGGGGTTGTTTTGTCACATTCGAAGGAACTGACGGGTCGGGTAAGACCACCCAAATTAAAATGTTATATGAGTTTTTGCAGGAGAAGGGGTATGTTGTCCTGTTAACCCGGGAACCCGGCGGTACGAGTATCAGTGACAGCATTCGGGAGCTTCTCCTTGACCCGAAGAACAGCAAGATGAAACCGGAGACCGAAGTGTTGCTGTATGCTGCTTCGCGTGCCCAGCATGTTCGTGAGAAGATCATTCCGGCGCTTGCTCAGGGCAAAATCGTTCTATGCGATCGATTCGTGGACGCCAGTATTGCGTATCAGGGTTATGGACTGGAACTCCCGCTTGATGAAATCGTAAATATTAACCGCTTTGCCACAGGCGGATTGCAACCGGATTTAACATACTTTCTGGATTTGCCGTCCGAAGTTAGCCGGGAGCGGCTTGAAAAGCGTTTTTCTGTATATGAAGGACCGGACCGTATTGAGAGCAAGCCGGCTGAATATCATGAGAAAGTTAAGCAAGGATTCGCTGCCATTTGCCGTGAATATGAAGAACGGATTGTCAAAATCGATGCGGCGCGCGATATAGAAAGCATACAAGAAGAGATACGCGGACACTTTTTAAATTATCTCGCAAACAGATGATAGAAGCCATCCTTATCTTTTTATAACAATGAAGCCGGAAAATGCCGACTTTTGTAGTAAACGTGCGAACGAGGACGGGGAATAAAGTGGAAAGGGTGGTTTCCATGCGAATTGGAGAAAATATGCCGATCGATAAAACGCTGGGAATAGAGCCAAAGCAGAAGGTGCTCCCCCAGTATTATGTTGATTTTGACGAGATCATGCAAAATCGTAGTCAGCAGCTCGATGTTGAGAAGTTCAACAAGCTCATTGAGCGAATTGATATGCAGGGTGAAAGGCTTGCCAAATCCCGCACGATTAAAGATTTAAAAGAATATAAGGCGCTTGTAAAGAACTTCATGGAAGAAGCCGTCAAGAACGGCGTTGCCCTGGAAGAACGGCACGGCTTTAGCCGCCGTGGACGCAGCAAAATATACAAAATCATTACGGAAGTGGACAAAAAGCTTACGGAAGTCACGGATGCCGTACTTAAGAAAGAGCAGAAGGGCATTAACATTCTTGATGCAGTCGGTGAAATCCGGGGCTTGTTGATTAATATGTACATGTAGGAAATCGAAGCGAAAGAAGTGTGGATTAATACTATGTGGAGTGAGTTCTCGGCACAGAAGCAGGCCGCCGAACTGTTGCACCGCAGCATAAAGCACAACCGTCTATCGCATGCATACTTATTTTCTGGTCCAAAGGGAGCCGGAAAAAAGAAAATGGCGAAGCATTTGACCGAGGCTATCTTCTGTCTGCGGCAGGACGGTGATAGCTGCGGAGAATGCAAGAACTGTCGACTGATTGAAGAAGGGAACCATCTGGATGTACATTGGGTTCAGCCGGAAAGGAACATAATTCGTAAGGAACAGATTAAGGATTTGCAGAAGAAATTCTCTTACCGTGCGGCAGAGTCCAACCATAAGGTATATATTATGGAAGAAGCCGACAAGATGAACCAGGAAGCGACCAACGCACTGCTGAAATTCTTGGAAGAGCCTCCTGCAGGAGTCGTTGCCATTCTGCTCACCAGCAACATTCATGGCCTTCTTCCCACCATTCTTTCCCGTTGCCAAATTATTTCGTTCAATGCGCCCTCACCCGAAGCGATCACGAAGCAGCTTGAGCAGGAAGGAGTAAGACCGGGGTTGGCCAGAGCGGCGGCTCAGATTGCCCATGACCTGGAAGAGGCGCGTACATTATGCCAGACAGAATCGTTTGCGCAGATGAGAAGCCTAGTGATACAATTAAGTGAAGATATCATGGAGCGGGGCACATATGCCCTCGTTACCATTCATGATAAACTTCTCAAGCAGGAGAAGGACCCTGACAAAATCGACCTGTTTCTTGACTTGTTGCTGCTCTGGTTCCGTGATTTATTGCTTTTTTTGCTGGGACAAGAATCCCAGATTACGAATAATGATCAGATGGAGCCCATTCAGAAACAGGCATTGCGTATCAGTCAGCGCAGACTTGTGGAAGGAATGGGAACAATCCTGGTAACGAAAAACAGGCTCACGCATTATGCGAACCTGCAGTTATCCTTGGAAGATATGGTGCTTCGTCTGCAGGAGGGATAACACTTTGTTTGATGTTGTAGGTGTCCGTTTTAAAAAAGCGGGAAAGATATATTACTTTGATCCGGATGAACTTCCGATTGAAAATCACGACCACGTTATTGTAGAAACTGCGCGTGGTGTGGAATACGGACAGGTTGTCATTGGCCGTAAGCAGGTGGACGAGAATGATGTCGTACTGCCGCTGAAGAAGGTGCTGCGCATCGCTGATGAGCAGGATCGCCTTCAGGTGGAAGAGAACCGGAGATTGGCCGAAGAGGCTTTTGGAATTTGCCAGGAGAAGGTTGCGGCTCATAAGTTGGATATGAAGCTGGTTGATGTGGAATACACTTTCGATAAAAATAAAATTATTTTCTACTTCACGGCGGATGGACGTGTGGACTTCCGTGAATTGGTCAAAGATTTGGCAGCAATCTTCCGTACGCGTATCGAGCTGCGTCAGATTGGTGTTCGAGATGAGGCAAAGATGCTTGGCGGCATCGGTCCCTGCGGCCGTATTCTCTGCTGCTCTACCTTTCTCGGCGATTTTGAACCCGTATCCATTAAAATGGCAAAAGACCAGAACTTGTCGCTTAACCCGGCCAAAATTTCCGGTTTGTGCGGCCGTCTGATGTGCTGTTTGAAATATGAAAACGATAACTATGAGAGCGCTAAGGACGAGCTGCCGAATGTTGGCAAAGAAGTGGCGACGGTAATGGGATACGGACGAGTCGTGGGGCTTAACATTTTAGAGCGCAAAGTCCAGGTGAACCTGTATGAAGCAGAGAGAATTATGGAGCTGCCTCTTGATGAGATCAGCGTAGTGGAGAAAGTGTAGTAGTGAATAACTGAGGTGGGGATAGTGAACAAGCAAAGCATGTTTCACCAGCTCGCTTTAATTGAAGAGAAGGTCGGTGTATTATATGAAGAAATCGGCCATCTGAAGAACGCGATGCTTACGCTTATGGAAGAAAATAAAAATCTCTTCATTGAGAATCAACACCTTAGGGAACGGCTGCAGCAGCGCGAAACGGAATTAGAAAAGAAGGAAAAGCGTCAGAGCAGCGTCATAAAAACAAAGAAAGACAAGCAGAAACGGACGGTTGTCGGGGAAGGATATGATAATCTCGCCCGGTTATACCAGGAAGGTTTCCATATTTGCAACGTGCATTACGGCAGTCTGCGCACGGACGGAGATTGCTTGTTTTGCCTCGCATTTCTAAATAAACAGGGATAACAACAACGACCCGTGTCTCGTACGGGTCGTTTTTTGCGAAAGGAACGAGAAAAAGGAATGGAGAACGTCAAGCTGTATCCGGATGAGCGGATTGACGATTTACTAACGAATGAGATGAAGATTATCCAAAGCAAAGAGGTGTTCTGCTTTTCCCTTGATGCGGTGCTCCTGGCCCGCTTCGCTTCTTTACCGTTAAAACGTGGGCGCATCGTCGATTTGTGTACAGGGAACGGTGTGATTCCCCTCCTGCTGAGCGCAAGGACGGAATGTCCGATTGATGCAGTGGAGATTCAAGAGCGTTTGTACGATATGGCGAAGCGCAATGTCGAATTGAATGGGCTGAAAAATCGGATTTCAATATATCATGGTGATGTAAAGGAAGCGTATAAATTCCTGGGCAACGGTGGATACGATGCACTGACGTGCAATCCGCCGTACATGCCGGTGATCGGCGGTGAAAAAAACAAAAGTAGTCATGTCGCTATTGCAAGGCATGAAATCCTGCTCACGCTTGAAGAGGTGATTCAGGCGAGCAGCCGCCTCGTCCGTACCGGGGGAAAGGTAGCGTACGTGCATCGCTCAGGCCGTCTGGGAGACTTGATTGCGATTATGCGCAAGTACAGAATTGAACCGAAGCGTATGCGCCTTGTCTATCCGAAAGCGGAGGCGGAAGCGAACATGGTATTAATTGAAGGGATTCGGGATGGAAAACCGGATTTGCGTGTGCTTCCGCCGTTGATTGTGTATAAAGAAGACGGGACATACTGTGACGAGATTTATTCGATTTATTATGGTGACAGGACGGAGGAGTAGTATGTTTATTCAGAAAAGCTTTGTTTCCGGGGAAGAGGGGGGCAAGCTGTATCTTGTTGCAACGCCGATTGGCAATCTGGACGATATGACAGTCCGGGCCATTCGTACGCTGCAGGAAGTAGATATCATTGCCGCCGAGGATACACGGCAGACGCGTAAGCTGCTGACCCACTTTCAGATTGAGACAAGGCTAATCAGCTACCATGAGCATAATAAAACCGCGAGTGGACCGGAGATTATTCGGTTATTAAAGGAAGGAAAGTCGGTGGCGCTGGTTAGCGATGCGGGTCTTCCTGCCATCTCGGACCCCGGACAGGAACTGGTGCGTGATGCTGCTGAAGAATCTATACCAATCATCCCGATACCCGGCGCTAACGCAGGGCTTTCGGCTTTGATTGTTTCCGGTCTGCCAACGGATCGGTTCGTTTTTCGCGGGTTCCTGCCCCGTGACAAAAAAGAGAGGCGTGAAGAGCTTGACCGCCTGCGTCCGTATCCTGAAACGCTTATTTTTTACGAATCTCCACACCGAATTGCCAGGACGCTACAGGAAATACAGGAAGTGTTGGGTGACAGGAAAGTGGCATTGGGAAGAGAGTTGACCAAGCGCTACGAAGAATTCATTCGAGGAAATATCAGCGATGTACGGGATTTCTTAGAAGGGCAGGCAGAAATACGGGGTGAATTTACCCTGATTGTCGAAGGAAATACAGGGGAAGGAGAAACCGAAGCGGAGAGCTGGTGGCAGGGTCTGGACATTACTGCTCACGTAAATGTTCATATAGAGAAGGGATTAAACAAAAAAGAAGCGCTAAAACAAACTGCGGAAGAGCGCGGGCTTCCAAAGCGGGAAGTGTACAACGAATATCATCAGCACGACAAATAAGTTTCCCCGGTCCCCCGGGGAAACTTATTTGTTTGTATATAGTGCTATTACGCTTTTTGCGTAACAGGCATTTCGGACAGGCAAGGTCCACAGATAATTTTACCTTTGTATGTTACAGTATCTTCTGTGCTGCCGCAGAAGATGCATGCAGGTTCGTATTTCTTCAGCATGATGCGCTCGCCATCAACGTAAATTTCCAACGCGTCTTTTTCCCCGATTCCTAATGTGCGACGGAGTTCAATTGGAATAACGACGCGACCTAATTCATCTACTTTTCTTACGATGCCGGTTGATTTCATGTGTATAATGTCTCCTCTCGTATTTGATCAAATTCAATATATCTTATCGCCAAAATTCGACAAATCTTTCTTTAACACTATCCTAGCAGGATTTTATCTAGAGGTCAACCATTTACTGGGATTATATCATAAAAAAATCTCATTATCTGTAAGAAAAATACTAAAAAAGGTAAAAAAATGTTCTATATGTAATATATATCAAAAACATATAACAATATAAAATTTTTTACTTACTACAAAATTGAACTTTTTTCTTATATTCGTTCAAAAATATCATACTCTTTCTCTTTTCTTCCTCGATTTTTTCGACAAAAACACGGATGATAACGCAGTTTATTCGACAAAATAGTAAAATAAAGGGATTAAAAACGTGAAAAAATGCCGACTTGACGGAATCGCATAAGTAAGGTATAGAATAAGAAGGAAAAGGTTATGATTGTAAATAAATGAAGATAGGAACGATGAAGGGAAGAGTAGTCACGTGCGCTTTTCGCAGAGAGCCGGAGTGGGTGGAAACCGGTAAAAGGAGCGGGACGAAGATGGCCCCGGAGTTTCTGCTTTTGAGCGGGCTTCTTGCGCGTTAGAGAGCGGCGTTTCCCTCGTTACGGGAGTAGAGCCTGTCTGTTTGCGGCCTTTTTTAAGCGAAGGAAGAACGGCAGGGAATTTGGGTGGTACCACGGGAGCTTCTCGTCCCATTTTGGGATGGAGAGCTTTTTTTATTTTTATGACATTTTTTGGTGAAAGGATGAGTATGTTGAGCAAGCCAACCTATTACATTACATCGCCCATTTATTATCCGAGCAATGCGCTCCATATTGGAAATGCGTACACAACCATTGCCTGTGACGCGCTGGCTCGCTATAAGCGTCTGCGCGGATACGATGTGTTCTATCTGACGGGAACGGACGAGCATGGCCAGAAGCTTCAGCAGAGAGCAGCGGAAGAAGGCAAGCAACCTCTTGAATTCATTGATCCGGTCGTCGATTGGATTAAAGACCTGTGGACGCGCCTTGATATCTCATATGATGATTTCATTCGTACGACACAGCAGCGGCACAAAGATGCGGTACAAAAAATCTTTCAAAAACTTGTCGACAAGGGCGACATCTACCTTGGGGAATATGAGGGCTACTATTGTGTCCCTTGTGAAGCGTTCTGGACAGAATACCAGTCGAAAAAAGACGGCGAACATATCTGCCCGGATTGTGGGCGCCCCGTGTCTCTCGTTAAGGAGAAGAGCTATTTCTTCCGCATGTCCAAATACCAGGATCGTCTTATGAAGCATATTGAAGAGAATCCGGAATTCATTCAGCCGGCGTCACGCCGCAATGAGATGGTGAACAACTTTCTGAAGCCGGGTCTGGAAGATTTGAGCGTCTCCAGAACATCGTTCGACTGGGGTATCAAGCTACCGAATGATCCGGAGCACGTTATTTATGTCTGGCTTGACGCGCTGGCGAATTATATCACAGCGCTTGGTTATATGAGTGATGACGAGTCGAAATTCAACCGCTACTGGCCGGCCGATGTGCATATGATCGGTAAAGACATTCTGCGTTTCCATACGATTTACTGGCCGATTATCCTGATGGCGCTTGATCTGCCGCTGCCGAAGAAAGTATTCGGCCACGGTTGGCTGTTGATGCCGGATGGAAAAATGTCGAAATCAAAAGGAAACGTCATCGATCCAAAATTCTTAATTGAGCGTTACGGATCCGATTCTATCCGTTATTTCCTGCTGCGTGAAATTGCCTTTGGACAAGACGGGGTCTTTACGCCGGAAGCGTTTATCCAGCGCTTGAATTTCGATCTGGCTAATGACCTCGGCAACCTGGTCAGCCGTACGGTTGCCATGATCGAGAAGTATTTTGACGGAGTCATTCCGGCACCTACTGCCCCTGATGCGCTGGACGAAACACTGCGGGATCTGGCCCGTAAAGCTGTGGCCGGTCTCGAAGAAAATATGGACGAAATGCGATTCGGCGGCGCGCTGAACAGCCTGTGGGAACTGGTCAGCCGCACGAATAAATATATCGACGAGACAATGCCGTGGGTACTGGCGAAAGACGAGGCTAACAAAGAACGTCTTGGTACAGTTATATACAATCTGGCGGAAAGTATTCGTATCGTCTCGATCGGACTTCAACCGTTCATGACGCATACGCCGCGCAAAATTTGGACACAGTTAGGTATTACGGAAAGTGAAGACCTGACAAGCTGGGATGCGGCAAAAGAGTGGGGGAAACTCCCGGCCGGAACAAAAGTGAACCGCGGTGATGCGCTGTTCCCGCGCCTTGAACTGGAAAAGGAGATCGCGGTAATTGACGAAACGACCGCGGCGGCCCGCAAACAGGCGGAAGAGAACAAAAAGAAGAAAGAGCAGGCGGAGGCAAAAGTGGAAGAAAAGCAGGATACAGCGGAGATTGCCATCGATGATTTTATGAAAGTAGAATTGCGCGTGGCGCAGGTCATCGAAGCAGAGAAGATTCCGAAGGCTGACAAGCTGTTGAAGCTGCAGCTTGACCTGGGATTCGAAAAGCGCCAGGTCGTATCCGGCATCGCCAAGCATTATAGCCCGGAAGAGCTCGTTGGCAAGAAAGTGATCTGTGTTACCAATCTGAAACCGGTGAAACTGCGCGGTGAGCTGTCGAACGGTATGATCCTGGCCGCGTCCGAAGGAGATACGCTCACGCTCGCGACCGTACCTGATCACATGCCAAACGGCGCGATTGTAAAGTAAGCGCCGGATTTGTATTAAGAAAGGAGTTTATCATGCTTTTTGATACACATGCCCATCTAAACGACGAGAAATTCGACGAAGATAGGGAAGCGACAATCGCCCGGGCACAGGAAAACGGCATTTCTTATATTTGCAACATCGGATACAATCGGGAGACGATCGAAACGTCGCTTGAGTTGACCCGGAAATACGATTTCATCTACACGGCCATTGGCTGGCATCCGCAGGATGCCAGGACAATGACCGATGAAGATCTGGAATGGATCGAGAGGCTGGCCATGGAAGAAGAAAAAGTGGTCGCCATCGGGGAAATTGGGCTGGATTACTACTGGGATACATCGCCGAAGGATGTGCAGCAGGAGGTATTCCGCAAGCAGATTCGGCTGGCGAAAAAGCTTGCACTTCCCATCATTATTCACGACCGGGAAGCGCATCAGGATATCATTGATATTCTCCGCGAGGAAAAAGCCCAAGAAGTCGGGGGTATTATGCATTGCTTCTCCGGCAGCCCGGAAATGGCCCGGCAATGCATCGACATGAACTTCTATATCTCACTGGGCGGTCCGGTAACATTCAAAAATGCCAGGAAGCCGAAGGAAGTGGCTGAGATGGTTCCACTTGATCGGCTTTTAATTGAAACGGATTGTCCGTACCTGACCCCGGAACCGTACCGTGGAAAGCGAAACGAGAGCGGATATGTTCGTTATGTTGCCGAAAAAATTGCCGAAATAAAAAATATTTCTTTCGAAGAATTAGCCCAAATTACGACGGAAAACGCTAAAAAAATATTCCAAATAAAGGAATAAAACGACTATTGTAGAGATTTTCTGCCTCAGTCGTACCAACGGTTGAAGGGTATTGCCGAGACTATATTCCTATTGCAAATGTGCGAAACTTGTAGAAGTGCTTGTAAAAAACTGGTTTGACAAGTTTTGAAGGAATCGTCTACAATGACTTTCAACCGTTGAAGGAGGCAGATAGACTTTGAAACAAAATCATATTCAGTCGGGTTTTTGGAAGGGTCGTAGCTGGATTCTTCTAACCGCTGTTGCGATCCTTGTTCTCTTAAGTCTTGCGCTTTTGGTTAATTCATTGCAAACAAAGAAGATTACTTTCATAAATGACGGCAGAGCAATGGCCGTAACCACAAAAGCGGAAACGCTGGGAGAATTCTTGGCCGAGAAAGGGATAAAGCTGGGGAAATTCGACGAATTGAATTTCGGATTAGAGACAGCATTGGCAGATGGTATGAAGGTGAACTACATACCGGGGAGAAAGGTAAACATAAACATAGCCGGTCAGAAAAAGCAGATTATGACGGCAAAACGTCAGGTGAAAGATATCCTGGCAGAGCAAAATATTGTGCTTGGACCGATGGACAAAGTTGATCCAGCGCTCAATCAGACCGTAAAAGAAAATCAAACGGTGACGGTCACAAGAATCGCTAAGAAAACAGTGAACAAAGAGAAAACGGTAGCCTTCAATACAAAAGAGCGCAAAGACAGCACGATGCTGCAAGGGCAGCAGAAGGTTATCCAGCAGGGCCAGAAAGGAAAAGTTCTGGAACGGTATGAGGTTGTCTATATCAATGGCAAGCCTGCATCAAAGAAGCTCGTCGACACCAAGAAGCTACGGGATTGGAAAGATCACATCGTAGCGGTTGGAACGGCGCGAATGACGGCTGTATCGCGGAGCGCAGACTCTACCGGGCGCGCATCGAGAGTCGCGAAAGTGGAAGGGGATATAAATGCCCGCAAGACGCTTCGTGTAAAAATGACGGCTTACTCGCCTCACGCGGCATCGACCGGGAAGAATCCGGGAGATGAAGGGTATGCGGTTACAGCGTCAGGAGCTACTGCGAAAGAGGGAAGAACCATTGCAGTAGACCCGAGTGTCGTACCCCTCGGCTGGTGGGTTTATATTGAAGGGTACGGTTTTCGTAAGGCCGAAGATACCGGCGGCGCCATTAAGGGCAACCGGATGGATTTATTCTTTGCATCGGAGCGGGAAGCACAGAACTTTGGCGTTCAGACTAAAACGGTGCATGTTATCGGCCCAAATAAACCAAATTAATGGTATGATACAAGCAGGGAAACTATTTCCCTGTCTTTTTTCTTTGAAATGAGGAAGCAAGCGTGATGATTAAAGAAGTCATTGTTGTAGAAGGAAAGTCAGATACAGTCGCGATTAAGCGGGCGGTAGATGCGGATACGATTGAAACCGGCGGCTCGGCCATTCCGAAATGGGTGATTGACCGCATCCGGCGGGCGCAGGAAAAACGTGGCGTCATTGTATTTACTGATCCCGATTTCCAGGGGGAGCGCATCCGGAAGATTATTAGCCGGGCTGTTCCCGGCTGCAAGCATGCGTTTATAAAGAAAGAGGATAGCCAGGGGAAACGCAATCTGGGCGTAGAATACGCATCGCCGGAAGCGATCCGCAAAGCGCTCGCGGAGGTTCGCACCGAGTCGGAATCGCCGGATGAGCAAATTACGATGGATGATATGATTGACGCCGGCCTCGTCGGCGGCGCGCAGGCCAAAGAACGGCGGACACTGCTGGGCGGGAAGCTTGGCATCGGCTATGCTAACGCCAAGCAGTTGCATAAGCGAATGATGATACTTCAGATTACGCGGGAGGAATTCGCCGAGGCGCTTGCCTGGGTTCTGGCGCAGGAGGAAGAAAGATGACGATGCGCGATATTGCAACACCGACAAGGACAAAGGAAATTCTTAAGAAATACGGATTTTCGTTTAAGAAAAGCCTGGGACAAAACTTCTTGATTGATTTAAATATCCTGGGCAAAATCGTGGATGCCGCCGAACTGACGAAAGAGAAAGGCGTTATTGAAATCGGACCCGGCATCGGGGCGCTGACCGAACAGCTATCGCGAAGAGCAGGCAAGGTGGTCGCCATTGAAATCGACCAGCGTCTGCTTCCGATTCTGGCAGATACGCTGTCTTCTTATCCGCACACGGAAGTCGTTCATGGTGATGTGCTGGAGATGGATTTGCATACACTGATCCGGGATAGGTTCAACGATCAGGAAAAGATCAGCGTTGTGGCAAACCTTCCCTACTACGTGACCAGCGCGATTCTGATGAAGCTGTTGGAGGAACGCCTGCCGCTTGAAAACATTGTGGTCATGATTCAGAAGGAAGTGGCCGAGCGTATCGCTTCCGGTCCGGGAGGCAAAGAATATGGAGCGTTAAGCGTACTTGCGCAATTTTATGCGGAAGCGGAAGTCGTTACAATCGTGCCGCACAGCGTATTTATTCCGCAGCCGAACGTCGATTCCGCGGTGCTTCGTCTTCGTATTCGAAACAAGCCGGCTGTCGACGTAGACAGTGAAGAAATATTTTATCGGGTAGTGAAAGCCAGCTTCGCACAGCGCCGCAAGACGTTGTCCAATAATCTGTTGAATAATTTGTTCGGCAAAGAGCGAAAAGAAGAGATGCTGCAAATTTTCGCGAAAGCGGGCATTGACCCGGCAAGACGCGGGGAGACCCTATCGCTTGAGGAATTTGCCCGGCTAAGCAATCGCATATCCCAGATTTTTGGATGAAAAATGGGGATAAGAAGTTGGAGAGAAGAGTGGTCGTCCCTTTGATAATTTAATTGCAAGATTTTTTCTTCTTCCTTCTTATTTCCGCCAGGCTGAACCCCTTTTTCCCGGCAAGCATATCATGTCAGGGGAAGGGGGGATTTTTGTGTTTACAAACCCGAAATTCAAGTTGGGTGATATCGTAACCCGGAAGTCACACGGCTATGATATGCTGTTTCAAATTATTGAGATTGATGAAGAACACAAAACAGCGGCACTTATTGGGCTGGACTACCGGTTGATAGCTGATGCGCCGCTCAGTGATTTGGTTAAAGTTAACGAGGATGAGATGAAGAAGATGCGAAGCGTCTGCGAGCAAAAACATATAGAAGCTATGCGGCTCATTCAGCAGGAACGACGATCAGCCCGGGAAAAAAATGCATGGTATCAGATTAACCATACGGAAGAGGTAGGAGGTTCTTTCGATTGGCCGGGCAAAGTGCTGCATATGGACGGGGATCGGAATTATCTGAAGAAATGTCTTGCTGTTTATCAGGAGTTGAAAGTGCCGACTATCGGTTATCATTTTCCTGAGAAAGAATTTCCGGAACAGCTCATACCTCTTCTGGAAAAACACAATCCGGATATTCTTGTGTTGACCGGGCATGATGCCTTGCAAAGCAAACGGGGGCCGGCAGACGATTTGAATAGTTACCGTCACTCCAAGTATTTTGTCCAGGCGGTGGAGAAAGCGCGCGCGTTTCAACAGAGTAAAGACAGCTTGATTATTTTCGCGGGAGCCTGCCAGTCTCATTTTGAAGCGATTTTGGGTGCAGGCGCCAATTTTGCCAGTTCACCTAAACGGATTAACATTCACACGCTGGACCCGGTATACATAGCCCAGAAAGTGGCGTATACCTCGATCCAGCAGTCCGTTAATATATTGGATATGATGAAGAACACGATTACCGGCATCGACGGTTTGGGAGGGCTGGAAACAAAAGGATGCTTTCGCTTCGGGATTCCGAAACCGTAAATTTTACTCAGGCATATAACCAGGAAGTGACCGGGAAGGATAGATAGGGCCAGCCTTTATGACATAATGCCGAAAGGGCTGGCTTATAATAATCAGAAGCATAGAATACAACTTTTTTCTTAATTTTCGATTTTTCAGATTTATTAGCGTTTTCCCGGCAAAAATGTGTTGACATTTTTCGTTAATTATTGCTATAATAATCGATTTGTTTGACATACTATAAAAATGGTGATATATTTACATATAGTGAGGTGGTCTGAATGGCGAGAAATACGTTACACGATATAAAACGTAATTTGGATGGGCATATCGGCGAGCGGATTTTACTCCGGGCGAACGGTGGCCGGCGCAAGACCATAGAGAGGACGGGAGTTCTGGAAGAAACTTACCCGTCTGTATTTATTGTAAAGCTCGATGAGGACAAGCATTCCTTCGAGCGAGTGTCGTACAGCTATGCAGATGTACTTACAGAGACAGTAGAACTCACAATTTGCCGCGATGATGAATATATTCGCATTGCCTTTGAATAGCAGTAGGATACCATATCCTGCTGTTTTTTATTTGACTTTTTTACATATACTATGCGTACGGGAATGATAAAGGGGGCTGTATATATGGCACGCAGACGAGGCGTTATGTCGGACAAGTTCAAATATGAACTGGCGAAAGACCTTGGATTTTACGAAACTGTGCAGCGTGAAGGCTGGGGAGGCATCACTACCCGCGATGCAGGGAACATGGTGAAGCGCGCTATCCAGCTAGCTGAAGAAGCACTTGCAAAACAGAATCCCGCAAAGTAACCTTTTCCCGGTAAGGGCCAGGCAATCCGCCTGGCCTTTGTGTTTTTTCAGTTTCTATGCTGAAGGGCAGGGAGGACGTCTGAGTCTTATATCCCTTTTCCTTCATTTTCTTATGAATTAATGCTAAAATAAGCAAAGCATAAAATGGAAGGGAAGAAGGAATTGGTGAACGACGCTTGCCTTATGGTCAAGGCTCCGGCAAAAATTAACTTGACGCTAGATGTTTTGGCGAAACGGCCAGATGGCTATCATGAAATTGAAATGGTAATGACAACAATTGATCTGGCGGATAGACTAACCATATATCGGCGGTCAGAAGATAAGATCACGCTGGATTGTACGGTGAGCTATCTTCCGCTTGATCAGAGAAACCACGTATACCAGGCGGCCCGTCTTGTTAAAGAGCGTTACGGCGTTACAGAAGGTGTACACATCCACATCGATAAACAGATTCCTATTGCGGCCGGTCTGGCGGGAGGAAGCAGTGATGCGGCGGCGACAATTAAAGGGTTAAACCGGTTGTGGAATCTGGGTATGAGTGTGGAGGAGATGGCTGAATTAGGTTCGCAGGTTGGCTCAGACGTCTCTTTTTGCGTGTATGGTGGAACGGCGCTGGCGCGCGGACGCGGCGAGAAAATTGAACGTATTCCCACTCCTCCGCCGTGCTGGGTAATTCTGGCGAAGCCCCCTATCGGCGTATCGACGAGCGAGGTGTATGGTGCGTTGCGTATTGATGATCTGAACGAAGGGCGAAAATCGGCTGAAATGGTAGAAGCTATTCGTCAGGGTGATTTTGCCGGTGTATGCCGTGCGCTAGGAAATCATCTGGAGTCAGTGACACTGGATATGCACCCGCAGGTACGTCAGATTAAGGAAAGAATGCTGCGATTTGGCGCTGATGGTGTTTTAATGTCAGGCAGTGGACCGACTGTTTTCGCGCTGACAGAACGTGAATCGAGAATGAACAGAATTTATAATGGCTTACGCGGTTTCTGCAAGGAAGTATACGCCGTACGTATCCTTGGGGAAAATAATCGGTAGCACTTGCGTAAATCCGTACATAAGTGGTATATTCACTTCATAATATTCGGTTTTTTAATTATGGAGGAACATAGATGAAAAAGTTACGGAGAAGTGCCCGTCTTGTAGATATGACGCAGCATCTGCTTGCGCGTCCTCACAAGCTCATGCCGCTCACTTTTTTTGCTGATCAATATGGCGCGGCGAAGTCCTCGATTAGTGAAGACTTATCCATTATTAAGGAATTGTTTGAATCTGAAGGGGTTGGCCTGCTTAAGACGGTAGCAGGCGCGGCTGGCGGTGTGAAATATATTCCGTTGACGAATCATGAAGAGGCACGGACGGGCCTTAAGCGTCTGTGCCAGACGCTGGAAAGCTCTAGCCGATTGCTTCCAGGGGGCTATCTTTATATGGCCGATTTGCTTGGAGACCCGGAAGCGCTATCTGAAATTGGAAAAATATTCGCCACGGTATTTGCCGAGGCGGAAGCGGATTATGTAATGACGGTAGAGACGAAAGGCATTCCGCTTGCCTATGCAACGGCGCACTATTTGAATGTTCCGGTCGTGATTGTGCGCCGCTACAGCAAAGTAACGGACGGCTCTGTCGTAAGCATTAACTATGTATCCGGCTCAAGTAAACGTATCCAGACTATGTCGCTGGCGCGCCGCAGTTTACCTGAGAATTCCAAGGTATTGATTATCGATGACTTTATGAAAGCCGGCGGTACTGTGCGAGGCATGATCGATTTACTGGAGGAATTTAAAGCGGAGGTAGTCGGCGTTGGCGTATTTATGGAGACGGCTAATATAGAAGAGCGTCTTGTGGACGAATATGTTTCTCTGCTCCGTGTAACAGAAGTGGATATGCGTGATAAAGAAATCCGCCTTGAACTAGGCAATTATTTCAAAGAAAATGAATAACATGGAGGGATTTTGTATGGAACAGATTTCTACCAATCAGGCTCCGGCTGCCATCGGCCCTTATTCGCAAGCCATCAAAGTCGGCAACTTTCTCTATACATCCGGTCAAATTCCATTGACGCCTGAAGGGGAGCTTGTGACAGGCGATATTGTGGCACAGACGAATCAAGTATTCGCCAACCTGAAAGCCGTTCTGGCCGCGGCGGGTGCAACGCTGAATAACGTGGTAAAAGTAACGGTATTTGTAAAAGACATCAACGATTTTGCTGTGATTAATGAAATCTATGGAGAACATTTCGGCGAACATCGTCCGGCCCGTTCCCTGGTGGAAGTGGCGCGGCTGCCGAAAGATGTCTCTTTGGAAATCGAATTAGTTGCTGTGCTGTAATATTAATAATATGTCAATAGGGTAAAATGCCAAAATTGAGAAAAAGCAAAAAATTTTTTTCGAAGAGAGGAAGGATTTTTTCCGCCTTTGTTGAATTACAGTTATCAAGCTTCTGATAATTGGAAAAAGGTGGTGAGCAGACATGGAAGTAACGGACGTAAGACTCCGCCGTGTAAACACTGATGGCCGCATGAAAGCGATTTGCTCGATTACGATTGATAACGAATTCGTAGTGCATGACATTCGTGTCATCGACGGCAACAACGGTATGTTTGTTGCAATGCCGAGCAAGCGTACTCCAGAAGGAGAATTCCGCGACATCGCACATCCTATCTCTTCGTCTACTCGCGAGAAGATTCAAGCCGCTGTTCTGGCTGAATACGAACGTGTAGGAGAAACAGAAACAACCGAAGAAGAACTGGTGGAAGAGGGAGCTTAATTCTCAGTTGCATCAATCAAAGGGGCCTTTAGTAGAGGGGGGCCTCTTTTCTTTTGGAAGTTTGAGAGAATGGGGACAAGAAGTAACGAAGAAAAAAGATATAGTTTTCTAGATATACTCTTTTCGTTGATTTGCAGAAAAAGGATGCGGTCTTTTTGCATCTCTTTCGCGACGTATCTTGAAATAGCAAGACAATTAAGATATAGTCATTGTGGAACTTATCGAAGTGGGAGGATACCATGTCAGATAAATTTGCGGTTGTATTGGCTGCAGGCCAGGGAACACGAATGAAATCGAAGTTATACAAAGTACTGCATCCCGTTTGCGGTAAACCGATGGTTCAACATGTCGTCGACAGCCTGAAAGAATTGCAGATGGATGGCATCGTTGTTGTTGTCGGCCATGGAGCGGACAAGGTGAAAGAGCAACTGGGCAGCGGTGTCGAGTATGCAATGCAGGAAGAACAATTGGGAACTGCACACGCGGTCATGCAGGTAGCTCCGATTTTGAAAGGGAAAAAAGGAACGACACTCGTTCTGTCAGGCGATGAGCCACTAATTAGTTCTGAAACGTTGAAAGCGCTGATGGCGCATCATGAGGCCAATCAGGCGGCAGCAACCATTCTGACCCGCATCATGGACAACCCGACCGGATACGGCCGGATTATCCGAGGCGAAGATGGCGGAGTAGAGCGCATTGTCGAACAGAAAGACGCAACCGAAGAAGAACAGCGTGTCCAAGAGATCAACACAGGTACATACTGTTTCGATAATGAAAAGCTGTTCGCTGCATTGGAGAAAGTGGATAATAATAATGCGCAGGGTGAGTATTATCTCCCGGATGTAATTGAGATTTTTAAAAGCCAGGGAGAACGAATCGAGGCATCCATAACAGAAGAAATTACCATTGGTGTTAATGATCGAGTAGCGCTGGCCAAAGCTGAAGCGATGATGAGAGAGCGCATTCTTACCAAACATATGAAAGAAGGCGTTACCATTATCGATCCGTCCAATACGTACATCGAAGCCGATGTGGTCATTGGCCGGGATTCGATTATTTACCCGGGTACGTTGATTGGTGCAGGAACCACGATTGGCGAAGACTGCATTATCGGTCCGCACACTCAACTGAAAAATTGCCGGGTGGGCGACCGAGTGGAGATTAAACAGTCGGTACTGATGGATAGCCGAATCGACAGCGATGCCACCGTGGGACCGTTTGCGTACATTCGCCCGAATTCTCATATCGGAGAAGGTGTGAAAGTGGGCGATTTTGTCGAGATTAAGAATACTTCACTGGGCAAAGGAAGCAAAGTATCGCACCTGACGTATCTTGGCGACGCGGAAGTGGGCGCGGATGTGAATGTCGGCTGCGGTACGGTGACAGTAAACTATGATGGTGTGAATAAGCACAAAACGGTAATTAAAGATCATTCTTTCATAGGCTGCAACGCGAATCTTGTAGCTCCGGTAACCGTAGGGGAAGGCGCTTATGTAGCCGCAGGATCTACGATAACGGACGATGTGCCGGATGGAGCGCTGGCAATCGCCCGCGAGCGTCAGACAAATAAAGAAGATTACGCGAAAAAAATTATAAAGAAATAATAAGTATTCAAAGGTATGGAGGTTTAACATCAGTCATGGCGAATTATCGCGACCCGAAATTGAAAGTCTTTACTTGTAATGCAAACCCGGCTTTAGCGAAAGAAATTGTAGATCACATCGGTCTTCCGATGGGAAATGCACAAGTTGTACATTTCAGCGATGGGGAAGTTCAGATTAAATTAAACGAAAGCGTACGTGGTGCCGATGTGTTCGTTATTCAATCCACCAGCGCACCTGTAAACGAACATCTGATGGAACTGCTGGTTATGGTGGATGCGCTGAAGCGCGCTTCCGCGAAGAGCATTAATGTAGTGATTCCTTATTACGGCTACGCTCGCCAGGACCGTAAAGCACGGGCCCGTGATCCGATTACGGCGAAGCTGGTTGCCAATTTGATTGAAACAGCCGGGGCGCATCGCGTCATTACCATGGACCTCCATGCTACGCAAATTCAAGGATTTTTCGATATTCCGGTGGATCACCTGCTCGGTGTACCGATTCTCGGCAAGCATTTCGCTGAGAAAGAGCTCGAAGATGTTGTCGTCGTTTCTCCGGATCATGGCGGGGTAACGCGTGCAAGAAAGCTGGCTGAACGTTTAGAAGCGCCGATTGCGATCATTGATAAACGTCGTCCGGAGCCAAATGTAGCGGAAGTCATGAACATTGTCGGTAACATTGAAGGGCGTACCGCTATCATTATCGACGACATTATCGATACGGCAGGTACGATTACGCTGGCGGCGAACGCGCTGATGGAAGCGGGCGCTAAAGCGGTGTATGCTTGCTGTACACATCCGGTACTGTCCGGCCCGGCCATCGAGCGTATCGAGAATTCGAGCATCAAAGAACTGATTGTAACAAATACCATTCCGCTTGGACCTGAGAAGCAAAGCAGCAAAATTAAGGCGTTGTCTGTAGCGCCGATTATCGGGGAAGCGATTATTCGCGTACATGAAGAATTGTCTGTAAGTAAGCTGTTTGACTAAATTTCGCTTGGTTTGTGATTGACTCTCCGCTAGATTGGGTAAAGTAAATAATGATTTTCTTACGAACCTTATAGCAGGAGGGGAATTTTATTATGGCAATGGAATTACAAGCGCAAAAACGACAGGTGGGGCCGCGTTCGGCGCTAACGGAGCTGCGAAACAAAGGAAAAATTCCCGCCGTTGTATACGGAACCGATGTAGAAAGTGAACCGATTGCGATTGAAGAAAGTCAATTTCACCAGCTTGTGAATCAGCAAGGTTTGAACCGTGTAGTTAAACTGAACGTAGACGGGAAATCTCTGAATGTCATGATTAAGGATGTGCAGAGCGACCCGATTAGGAATAAGGTGCTGCACCTGGACTTCAGCAAGATCAATATGAATGAAAAAACCGATACCAGCGTGTCCATCGTACTGGAAGGGGAAGCGGAAGGCGTGAAGGATGGTGGTGTGCTTCAGCATACGATGCGTGAGCTGAACATCAGATGTCTGCCGGGCGAAATCCCGGACAATGTTACGTACAACATTGAGAAACTGACGGTTGGTGATACGGTAACGGTTGCCGACTTAACGGTGCCAAATGGCGTCGAAATATTGGATGCACCTGAATCAGTTGTCTTGACTATTGTACCGCCGCAAGCTGAGCCGGTAGAAGAAGAAACGACTGTGGGGGAAGCTGAGGAAACGGATGCAGAAGCGGGCGATGAAGAGAACGGTTCCGGTGATGCAGTGCCGAATAAAGGTCAGGAATAATGTGTTGAACGAGTCTATCGTTCAAAAAGCGTAACCGCACGGTTGCGCTTTTTCAGTGTATACAATAAGGAGAGACAACTATGAAAGTAATTGTGGGGTTGGGTAATCCGGGCAAGCAATATGAAATGACACGGCATAATGTCGGATTTTGGGCCATCGACCGCCTTGCGGATGAATGGAATATTGCGTTGACCCAGGGGAAATTTAAGGGGCTTATCGGTGAAGGAAGGGCTGGCACGGAGAAAGTACTGCTTGTGAAGCCGATGACGTATATGAATCTGTCCGGTGAATGCGTCGGGCCTTTGCTTCATTTCTATAAGCTAGATCCGGAAGAAGATTTGTTGGTAATCTATGACGATCTTGATTTACCGTGCGGGAAAATTCGTCTGCGGATGAAAGGAAGTTCCGGCGGTCATAACGGCATGAAATCTTTAATTGCCCATCTGGGCACGGAAGAATTCAAGCGGATTAAAGTCGGTATTGGGCGCCCTGCGCCGGGTCGAAAAGTAGTCGATCATGTGCTTTCGACGTTCCCGCCTGAGGAATTAGCCGATGTACAGGAAGCTGTCAAGCGTTCAGTAGAAGCCGCCAAAGCGTGGATGGAAATTTCTTTTTTGCGTGTTATGAATCAATTTAACTAGCTTTCGTATGTCACGTCCGCCTTCTGGGAAGAATAAGGTATGAGAATAACATATTACCGGGAGGCATAAATATGGCGATACGATATATCTGTCCGCATTGCGGAACGCTGCATGCGGCGATTGACCATCCCGAAGCGACGGAAGAGAAGCTGGGGTTTCATTTCTTGACCCAGGAAGAGAGGAAACATATAATTAGCTATGAAGCAAACGGGGACATGGTGGCAAACATAACATGTGAATATTGTAGTGAAGCCATTCACCGTTATCCTGAGCTTACGTATCCTTTACAATAAGGTAGCATACAGGCCTTGGCTTTTTGCTAAGGCTTATTTTTGCATTTGTGGACGCAATCGCAAGAGAGGAGGAAGAGTGATTGCAGGGTTTGGTAGAGAGGTTTAAACGCGACGGCGAGTTTGAAGCGATCGTTGACAGTTATAGACGGGGCCTGCGCGAGCAACTGGCATCCGGATTAAGCAATTCCGCCCGGCAGCTATTCTATGCTGCGTTGTATCAGACGATGGAGCGTCCTCTTGTTATTGTGACGCATAACATGTTCCAGGCCCAGAAGGTATATGACGACATGAATCAACTGTTGCCGGCGGATGAAGTTTGGCTGTATCCCGCCAATGAGATGGTCATTTCGGAAATATCCATTTCCAGCCCTGAGACGCTTAGTCAGCGCATCGAGGTATTGAACGCGCTTTCTGAAGGTAAAAAAGGAGTGCTTATTGTGCCTTATGCCGGTGTCCGCCGTTCTGTCGTGCCGGTAGAAGAGTGGAAGAGGGTACAATATCCGATTTCTGTGGGCGGCGAAATTCAATTGGAAGACTTCCTCGAAAAAATGATAGCCCTTGGCTACGAGCGTGTTGAAATGGTAGAAACACGCGGTGAAATTAGTGTACGCGGTGGTATCATTGATATTTTTCCTGTTTACATGACGCATCCCGTACGGATTGAATTGTTCGACACCGAGGTTGATTCTATCCGGACATTCGATATTTCCAATCAGCGGTCTATCGAGAATTTGCAAGGGATTATAATTGGTCCTACAAGGGAAGTATTCGGAAGCAAAGAAGTCTTTGTCCAGGCCGCGGAGAGGCTGGAACAACATATGAACGCGACCCTTCCGAAAGTCAAAATGACACAGGTCAAGGAATTGATTGTTGAGAAAGTCGGTTGGGAGATTGAACAGCTGCGTCAGGGCCATTCGTTTACCGGAATCTATAAATATATTTCTTTCTTATATGATACACGGCAGACGTTAATAGATTATATGGGGCAAACACCGCTTGTTGTTATCGATGAACCGTCCCGTATCGTGGAAGCGGCGGCGCAGTTGGAGAAAGATGAGGCAGAATGGCAAACGGCATTGATGCAGGAAGGGGAGTTTCTTCCGGATATCGCATTGTCCCATCCATTGGAGGATATTATTGCACCGAAAAAATGGCCGGTGCTGCACAGTTCTTTATTCCTGCGCCAGGTACCGAAAACCAATCCGCAGAACATCGTGAACTTTAACTGTAAAACGATGCAGAATTTTCACGGACAGATGAACGTGCTTAAAACAGAGATGGAGCGTTGGAGAAAATCGAACGCAACGGTGGTGTTCTGTGCGGCGGACGAAGAGCGGGCGCGGCGTCTGGAACGGGTTTTCCATGATTACAATATCGAAGCCGATATCATTCTCTCGCCTGATAAGGCGCTGGGGAGCAAGCGTCCGGTTATTACGATTGGCAATCTGCAAAGCGGCTTCGAGATGCCGCTGCAGCATCTTGTCGTTATAACTGAAAGCGAAGTATTTACACAGAAACAGCGGAAAGCGACCAAGACAAGGAAAAACCTCAGCAACGCAGAGCGCATTAAGAGCTACACCGATTTGCAAGTGGGCGATTATGTCGTGCACGTAAACCATGGTATCGGTAAATATCTGGGTATAGAAACGCTCGAGATTAACGGTATCCATAAAGATTATTTGCATGTCAAATACGCGGGAAATGACAAATTATATGTGCCGATCGAGCAGATCGATCAGGTACAGAAATACGTTGGAAGCGAGGAGAAAGAGCCGAAAGTATATAAGCTGGGTGGAACGGACTGGAAGAAGGTCAAGAATAAGGTACGGGCTTCCGTCCAGGATATTGCACAGGATTTGATTCGCCTGTATGCGGAACGCCAGCAGACCAGAGGGTATGCGTTCAGCAAAGACAGTGAAGAAATGCGGGAGTTCGAGGCGATGTTCCCGTACGAAGAGACAGACGATCAACTGCGAGCTATCAGAGAAATCAAGGAAGACATGGAGAAATCCCGACCGATGGATCGCCTATTATGCGGCGATGTTGGTTACGGGAAAACCGAAGTGGCCATTCGAGCCGCATTCAAGGCGGTAATGGATAGCAAACAGGTAGCGGTTCTTGTGCCGACGACGATTCTGGCGCAGCAGCACTACGAGACATTCCGTGAACGGTTTGCGGATTACCCGGTCAATATCTCGGTCATCAGCCGATTCCGGAGTCGAAAAGAGCAAACCCAGACGATCAAAGGAATTAAAGACGGTACAATCGATATTATCATTGGAACGCATCGCTTGCTTTCTAAAGATGTTGTTTTTAAAGATTTGGGGTTGCTTATTGTCGATGAAGAGCAGCGTTTCGGTGTAACGCATAAAGAAAAGCTAAAGCGATTGAAGACAAACGTGGACGTTCTAACATTGACAGCGACGCCGATTCCGCGTACACTGCACATGTCGATGCTTGGCGTGCGCGATCTTTCCGTTATCGAGACACCGCCGGAGAACCGTTTCCCTGTCCAGACCTATGTTATGGAGTACAGTGCCGGACTGGTGCGGGAAGCGATCGAGCGCGAATTAGCGAGAGAAGGTCAGGTATACTTTCTGTACAATCAGGTACAGGGAATTGATCAGATGGCTGATCAGATCCGTATGCTTGTACCGGATGCCCGCGTGGTGGTGGCGCATGGTCAGATGAATGAAACCGAGCTTGAATCCGTCATGCTCAGCTTCCTGGAAGGAGAAGCGGATGTGCTGGTCAGCACGACGATTATCGAGACAGGTGTAGACATTCCGAACGTGAATACTTTAATTGTTACGAATGCCGATCGGATGGGTCTATCCCAGTTGTATCAGCTGCGCGGTCGGGTCGGAAGGTCGAATCGGATTGCGTATGCTTACTTTACGTATCAGCGGGATAAAGTGCTGACTGAAGTCGCAGAGAAGCGCCTGCAGGCGATTAAAGAGTTCACCGAACTCGGCTCTGGATTCAAAATTGCAATGCGCGATCTATCGATCCGCGGCGCAGGAAACCTGCTTGGTGCAGAGCAGCACGGTTTTATTGCATCGGTCGGCTTTGACCTCTACAGCCAGATGCTGAAAGATGCGATCGAAGAGCTGAAGGGCGAGCCGCAGAAGGAAGAAGAAGTGCATCCGGAAATCAATTTGACTATCGATGCGTTTATTCCATCTGATTATATTCAGGATGGAAAACAAAAGATTGAGATGTACAAGAAGTTTGCTGCTGTGTCCTCTTTTGAAGAGATTGAAGATTTAACGGAAGAGTTGTTAGACCGCTTCGGTGAGATTCCGCAGAGCGTAAGCAACTTGTTGCTTGTTTCCCGTCTGCGTGTGTATGCAAGTAAACACAGGATCGTAGAAATTGTGCAGAAACCGGATATGATTCAGTTGGTCTTCCACGAAGACCAGAGCGCTAAAGTCGATTGGGGCGATTTGTATGAAATCAAAGGGCCTCTTCTGCGGCGCATTACACCTTCACGGCAGGGGCAGCAGGTAGTTGTCGGGATTAAGATAAAAGGATTGAAACCTGAGGAGAGCATTGAGCTTGTCGAGAGTTTCCTCACTCAATTCGATGAACTGAAAAAGAACAAAGAAGGCGAGGAAGCAACTGATGTGGCAAATTAAGAAATACGGGCGGTTTGCGCTGCTCTGTGTTCTTATCTTTGTCGTCCTGCTTGCGGGATGCGGAAAGAACGAGCCGATAGTAGCTAAATATGACGACGGCAAGGAAATTACGGAGCCGGAATTCAAGAATTATACGGAAGTTATAAAAGCGATCGAGCCGAGCATGGCCCAGGCGGTTGACTCGGGAGACAAGGAAGCATTGACATCGGTGCTTCATTACATGGTGATGACCAAGCATGTGACCGCGCAGGTAGAAGAAACAGATGAGATGAAGAAAGAAGCGGAGAAAAACTTCAAGCAATTTGAGGATTTTACCAAGCAGCAGCTGGGTCAGGACGAGAAGCTCACCCAGTTTTATGCGGATCGTAAAGTAACGGAAGGCGAGATGAAGGATTTCTTCCTTGATCAAGTGAAAATGATTTCGTATTTCTCCAAAGATGTTAAGGAAGAAGACAAGAAGAAAGAATATGAACAGGCCAAGAAGGAAGGTTATCTGACACAGATCGATGTGCGCCATATCCTGATTGGCACAGAGAAGCGTTCGAAACAGGAAGCGAAAAAGAAAGCCGACGAGTTGGTAAAACAACTGCGGAACGGTGCGGATTTCGCTAAGCTGGCAAAAGAAAATACGGACGATCCAGGCACCAAAGAAACAGGCGGATTGTATCAGCTTCCTTCTTCGGATGGCCTGACTATCGGAGGGATGGTAGAGCCGTTTAAGAAGGCGGCGTTGACGCTTCCTCTAAACAAAATCAGCGACCCGGTTGAAACCGAGTTTGGCTACCACATTATGCGTGTCGAGAAGCGTAAAGAACAATCGTATGATGAAGTAAAAAAAGACATCACGAATATGCTGGCACAGCAGAAGGAACAAGAGTTTTTCACAAGCAAAGTAAAAGGCATTATTAAGGAAGAAAAGATTCCGGCCGACATGATTAAAGAGCAGCCGCAGCAACCTGCACCGGGTACTCAGGCTCCGACAAATCCTGCACCTGGTCATTCTGGCGGCGGACAGCAGCCAAGCGGCCAATAACAATAAAAAGGAGTTCCCCGCTTTCAAAGTGTGGGACTCTTTTTTATGGTATAGGAAAGTATATGTCGCTTTACAGTGCTAAAGCGACATATACTTTCCCTCCATTGTAATCGAGGAAAAACTCGCGAGGCGTGTGCCGACCGTTGCTTTTTCCGTGTGGAGCGTGTGGCCTGAAGGGAGGGAAAGACCGGCAATTGTCTCCCTCTTCGAGGTACCCGGATGTTTTGCCGGTCCGACCGAAGGGCCACAAAGCGGCCGCTTGTCTTCTGTGTGGAAAAAGGACGAGCAGCAACGCCCGCGAGTTTTTCTTATTTGATTTGTGAATAGCCATATAAAACATGCAAAGATTATACACACAAGAATTTTTACCCGTCAAAAAGTTTGCATTGGTGGAAAGAGGGATGGTGAATATTCTCCATGCAGGAGATAAATACTACAAACAAGCTAATGATAAGTTGCAGTCATTTCATTACTTCAGGAAAGTGAGGCATCAAGATTATGAAAGCAACTGGAATTGTGCGCCGGATTGACGACTTAGGGCGTGTGGTGATTCCGAAGGAAATTCGCCGTACGCTCCGCATTCGCGAAGGTGACCCGCTGGAGATTTTTGTGGACCGTGACGGGGAGGTTATTCTGAAGAAGTACTCCCCGATTGGCGAGCTGGGCGACTTCGCTAAAGAATACGCTGATTCGCTGTACGAAAGCACCAACCACATTACGTTGATTAGCGACCGCGACACCATTATTGCCGTATCTGGAGCTTCTAAAAAAGAGTTTATGGATAAGGCCATTGGTGAAATTGTAGAAAACACGATGGAAGAGCGCCGGACATCGCTTCAGACGAATGCTGGACAGTATGAAATCATCCGCGATAACGAAGACGATTATTCCTCTTATGTAATTGCTCCGATTATCGCAGGAGGAGATCCGATCGGATCTGTCATTCTTCTGACGAAGAGCGACCAGGCTAAGATGGGCGAGCTCGAAGTCAAGCTTGTCGAAACCGCCGCCGGTTTTCTGGCGAAGCAAATGGAGCAATAGAAAGGAATGAAGAAGCTTCCGGTAAGAATGCTTGCCAGGAAGCTTTTTTATTATAGTCAAATTCACTCTTTTCTTGGCATAAGCTAGTTCAAGGGGCAAGCCTTTTGGCTTTCCGCCCTGCGCTCGTTTTGTGATATAATGAGGCAGGAATTTACCGGGAAAAGAGAGGGGAATCTATGTCTAAGAATCAGGGAGCTTCTTTCCTGAAAGGGGCCGCCATACTGGGAGCGGGCGCACTGCTGTCCAAAATGCTGGGAGTTGTATACCGTATCCCGTATCAAAATATTACGGGCGATCTCGGGTATTATGTCTACACCCAGGTGTATCCGCTGTACAGTGCCCTCCTCATTCTGGCAACAGCCGGATTCCCGATTGCGATTTCAAAATTCGTGGCAGAGAAGCTGGCGATTGGCGACGTATACGGTGCACGTAAAATTTTCCGTGTATCCGCGGGCGTGCTGGCGCTCACCGGCTTCTTCTTCTTTATTTTGCTCTGGTTTAGTGCGCCCGCCCTTGCCGGATTTATGAAAGATGAAAGGTTGGTTATGCCGATTCGCAGCGTATCGTTTGCTCTGCTGGTGGTGCCAATAATGGCAGCTATGCGCGGCTACTTCCAGGGACATCATGATATGGTGCCGACCGCTGTATCTCAGATTGGCGAACAGTTTGTTCGGGTAGCGACCATTATCGTCCTCTCGTACTGGTTTATGAAAACGACAGGAGACGTATACCTTGCCGGGTCAGGGGCCGTATTTGGCGCAGTGACCGGAGCTTCCTTTGCCTTTATCGTCATGCTGTTCTTCTGGCGGCGTAACCAAAAAGTGCAGCAGCAGTTATGGGATAGTACAGCAGTGGAACGTACATACAAGCAGGAGACTGTCGGGGAAATCGCTCGGAAACTGTTTTATTACGCTATCCCGATTTGTTTGGGTTCGCTGGTGCTTCCGCTGATGCAAATATCCGATTCTTTTACTGTTGTCAGCATGCTGATTCGAGGAGGAAGCACGGCCGAAGCCGCATATCAGTTAAAGGGGATTTTTGATCGGGGGCAACCGCTGGTGCAGTTTGCGGCGTTTTTTGCGACGGCGCTTTCTTTGTCGCTTGTCCCGGCCATTGCCGAGGCAAGAGCGCTTAATCAACATCGTTTGATTGCCGCACGGACGGAATTAGCTCTGCGCCTTACATTTTTGTTCGGTTTGCCCGCTTCTATCGGTCTTTCGATCGTTGCCGGTCCGGTAAATGTCATGTTGTATGAAAACGGAAATGGAACGACTGCTCTGACTGTGCTTGCATTTACGACCATTTTTTCTACGCTTGGCATTACGTCGGCAGGCATTCTGCAAGGTATGGGGGAAGTTAACCTTCCGGTGCGTAATTTATTGGTTGGTGTCGTTGTAAAGCTTCTATTAAATATACTGCTTATTCCGGTCCTTGGCATTAACGGTGCGGCCCTGTCTACGGTCTGTGCTTATATGGTTTCTACTTTGCTTAATTTGTATGCGGTAGTCCATTTGACCAGGGCACGGTTCGGATTGCGGTCTTTCTTCATAAAGCCATTTGTAGCGGTGACGATGATGGGACTGGCCGCGTACGTAGCCCGGCAGGTCGCCGAGCGTGGACTTTTGGAATGGTTCTCTTCGCCCCGTCTGTATTACACCGGTGTAAGCTTAATAGCGGTTGGAGCCGGTGTCGTTATGTATACGGTTGCCCTTTTCCTATCCGGAACAGTGGGGCGCACCGATTTGGAAAGCACGAAAGCGGGACGGAAGCTCGTTCCTCTGCTTCTGAAGCTCCGGCTTCTGCATGAATAACTATTGAGAGGGGATGCGACTATTGAAGAAAATTACGGTTATCGGACTTGGGGCTGGAAGCCTGGACGGCCTTCCCCTAGGCATTTATCGCATGGTAAAACAGGCGAATCATCTCTATTTACGGACGGAGAAGCACCCGGTGGTCGCGGAACTTGCGGCGGAGGGGGTAACCTACGAAAGCTTCGATGCTATATACGAAGCACATGACCAATTCCCGGAAGTATACGAGGAAATCAGTGAGTGCCTGCTTCACCTGGCGGAGGAAAAAGGAGCAATTATCTATGCCGTGCCCGGTCATCCGCTGGTGGCAGAGCGCACGGTGCAGTTGCTGTTGGATAAAGCCGGACAACGCGGTGTGGATGTTGAGATTAAAGGCGGACAGAGTTTTCTTGACCCGGTATTTGCCTCGTTGAAAATCGATCCGGTAGAAGGGTTTGCCTTGCTGGATGGAACTGATTTGCGCGGGCACCAGATTCAGCCGGGCCTGCACAACGTAATCTGTCAGGTATATGACGCATTCGTTGCGTCGGATGTAAAGCTTACGCTGATGGAAGTATATCCGGATGAATACCCGGTCACGGTCGTAACGGCAGCGGGTATAGCGGGAGAGGAACAGATTGAAACGGTACCCCTCTATGAACTGGATCGCCTTACCAGCTATAGCAACCTGACTACGGTGTATGTTTCCCCGACGGAAGAAGCTCGGGTGTTGAACCGTCAATTCTGGCGTTTGCGGGAGATTGTTGCGATTCTGCGGAGTCCGAATGGTTGTCCGTGGGACCGGGAGCAGACCCACCAGTCCATCCGAAAGAATTTAATTGAAGAAACGTATGAAGTGCTCGAAACGATCGATGATGACGATCCGGATGCGATGTGCGAAGAAATGGGGGATTTGCTGCTACAGATTATGCTTCATTCCCAGATGGCGGAAGAAGACGGCTTTTTTACCGTTCAGGATGTTATTGCCGGGTTAAACGAGAAGCTTATCCGCCGTCATCCGCATGTGTTCGGTACGTCAGAAGCAGAAGACGCAGACAAAGCGTTGGAGAACTGGGAAGCTATTAAAAAGAAGGAAAAAGAGGGTAAAGGAAAAGAGACGGTTTCCCGGCTTGACGGGGTGCCGCGTGATTTGCCCGCTATTCTTACCGCGTACAAGTATCAGAAAAAGGCAGCGGATGTCGGTTTCGATTGGGACAAGCTGTCCGATGTACTCGATAAAGTAAAAGAAGAGTGGGAAGAGTTGAAGGAAGCACAGACGCTGGAGCACCGCCGGGAAGAGCTTGGTGATTTACTGTTCGTAATCGTAAATGTGGCCCGCTTTATGAAGATTGACCCGGAAGAGGCACTGGCTTTGACCAATAAAAAATTCTATTACCGTTTCTCCTACATTGAGAAAAAGTTGCGGGAAGCGGGCAAGACGTTTGAAGATACCACGCTTGACGAGATGGAGAACTGGTGGCAGGAAGCCAAACAGAAAAAGAAAGAGGAAGAAGGGATATAGCGATGCGACTCGATAAATTTTTGAAAGTTTCCCGGTTGGTGAAGCGGCGTACGCTGGCGAAAGAGGTATGCGACCAAGGGCGCGTTACCATTAACGGTCAAACCGCAAAGTCCAGCTCGAATGTAAAAGTAGGTGACGAGCTCACCGTCCGCTACGGCAATAAGCTCGTCACAGTTAAGGTTGAGAAATTGCTCGACACGACCAAAAAAGACGAAGCGGCTACTCTCTATACTATGCTCAAGGAGGAATACATTCCCCGCGATAATCCGGAAGAACCTGATGCATCTATCTGGTAACAAATAGAAGGAGAAAAGAAAATAGGAGGTACGGCGCACTCGATTCCTTTATAGGGTTTCCTTCAGCCCGTCCCTTAATCCCGCTGAGCAAAAAAAGGGAAACCCGGCGCCTTACCCTCCTATTTTCTTTTACCTTCCAGGTTATCCATAGGTGATATCCTGTTCTTCTTCCCAACTTCTTTTGTTCTATTCTGCGCCTCCCTTCAATAGGATGGTATAAAAAGGAGGGTGGGCCGCGATGATGGAAACGAATCCGAAGAAGACCATTCGCCATGATGTGATGATGATAAACCGGAAAAAGCTCGACATAACGGGTGTGCTCAAGGTGGAAAGTTTCGATCATGAGGAGTTCCTGCTTCAAACGGAGGCGGGTTTTCTTACGATAAAGGGAAAAAACCTGCACATGAAAAACTTAAGCCTTGAGACGGGACAGGTATCAATCGAGGGCTTGGTCTTTGCAATGGAGTATATTGACGAATCCTACCAGGGAGAAAAAGCCAGGGGAATCTTTGGCCGGATCTTTAAGTGACGCTTACCGGGCAAGCAGCCACCATGCTGTCGATGTTGCTGTGCGGATGGACTATGGGCATGCTGTACGACACATACAGGACGATGGAGCGTAGGTGCCGCCTTCCCGTCTGGCTTGTATGGATATCTGATTTTCTTTTCTGGATAAGCTGTACCTTTCTTGTATTTGGTACGCTTCTCCGGGTAAATGAAGGTGTAGTGCGGATTTACATCTTTCTGGGGCTTGGCATGGGCATAATTCTGTATTTTCTTTTGTTTCAGCGTATGTATCTCCGAATTTTGAACAAGCTTATCACGTTTTCTTTGTGGTTGTACCGGGTCACCATAAAAACGGCGTATTATCTGCTGGTCGTCCCGCTTCTTTGGCTGTACCGGGCATTGATCACGGTTGTGCTCTTTCTGTTTTCCGTCCTGCTAACCATAGGAAAATGGCTATTCCGCCCTTTTCTTCTTCTCGGAAGCAAGACGGGGAATTGGATATGGACGAGATATCTGCAGAAACCGACGCAAAAAATAAAAAGGATGTTCAGAAAAAAGTGGCAAACCTTGACGGGCTGGATAAAAGGTAAGAAAATGTAAAATAACCAATCAGGAAAGGTGAACGATATGCAGCAATCGCAATCTAAGCCACAAAATTACGGTCGAAAGCGCCGGATGCGTCTTTTGCAGATTATTGTCGTTTTGTTTTTGTCGTGGGCGGGCTACACGTACTACTCGCAGAGCCAGCAATTGGCCGATAAACAGCGTGAGCTTACGGATTTGCAGCGTCAGGTAACCAAGGTACAAGAAGAACAGAAACAACTCGAATTACAGGTGAAACGGATGAATGACAAAGAGTATATCGGGGAGCTGGCACGAAAGAATTTCTTCCTCTCAAAAGAAGGGGAAATCATCTTTTTGACTCCGGATGAAGAAAAGAAAAACCAGTAAGGACGCAGGATAGGGAGCGGTAGCTCCTTTTTTTGTTTGCTTTTTTCCGTTAGAGATACTTATAAAAAATATCGACATCCCGTGAAAAAATAAAGAAGTAATTGTCGGAAAATTTTTAATGATACCCTTCTTGTTTTGACAAAATTTGTTTTTGCTGTGTGCTTATAATGGGAATCACAAAATTCAGATGAGGTGGTGTTAAGGCATGATTCGTAATCAGTCCATGTCAGCAACAGCAAAGATGACGGGTAGAATGGGAGTCACACTTGAAGGAGCCAACAAAAAAGGAAGGAATTGGTTATACGCAGTCTCGCATCAATGGAGTGTATTGCATCTAGTCATGGGGTTCTTGTTGGGCCGGGCGATTATTCTTCAGGAGCTCTCCCCGTTTGCCATCCCTTTTTTCGCGGTGATGTACTTTCTAAAGAGAAATCGGCTGCTTCTTATCATGTTCTCAATTATGGCCGGAAGCGCGATGCAGTCGATAGAGATCGCTTCTGCAAATTTTATCGGGATGGCGATCGTGCTGGTCTTGCTAAGCGGGATGGAGAAGCGCAGGAGGATAGAGTTGAATTATACCCCGCTGCTCTCTTCTCTCGCGGTCCTCCTCAGCAGCACGGCGGTCGATTATATTATGAACAAGCTGAGCTGGCATGCTGTATTCATGAACGGCGTAGCGGCGCTGCTTAGCCTAATTCTTACGTTGATTTTCGTGCAGGCGGTTCCGATCTTGACTTCGAAGCGAAGCCACCAACATTTGAGGACGGAAGAAATCATTTGCTTAATTATTCTTCTGGCGTCGATTATGACGGGAACGGTTGGCTGGATTATGCAGGATATATCGGTGGATAATGTCCTTTCGCGTTATCTGGTCCTGTTATTTGCCGCCGTGGGCGGAGGGACGGTTGGGGCTGCAGTGGGCGTTGTAACCGGACTTGTACTGAGTCTGGCTAACATAGATGCAATTCATCAGATTAGTTTGCTGGCGTTTTCCGGTTTACTGGCCGGGCTGCTGCGTGAAGGGAAGAAATGGACAGTCGCTCTTGGGCTTCTCATCGGTTCATCCATTCTGACCATCTATGTGGGCGAGCAGCGGGAGATTCTGCAATCTTCGCTGGAAACGTTCGCAGCTGTTCTGCTCTTCTTGTTGACTCCGAAATTCGTACAGGAGGAAATTGCAAAGTTCATTCCGGGCACGGAAGAGAATGCTTCTTCTCAGCAGCAGTATTTGCGAAAGGTGCGTGATATAACGGCAGGAAAGATGAATCAATTCGCCCAGCTTTTCACAAAGTTATCTGAGACATTCGCCTATCAACATTTAACGGAAGCGCCGGATGAAGAGCGGCAGAAAGATTATTTTTTGAGCGAGGTGACGAAAAACACGTGTCAGCGCTGCTGGAAGAAAGATCAGTGCTGGAACCGTGACTTTGATAATACCTATGAAGCGCTCACTGACATGATGCACATTATGCAGAGGGACGGAGACATCAATGTAAACGAAATGCCGAAAGACTGGGTTCGTAAATGCGTCAAGCAAGATCGCATGCTGGCATACATGGAACAGGAGTATGTGCGCTGGCAGACCCAACTGAATCTAAAGCAGCAGATTGCTGAAAGCCGACGGCTTGTGGCCGATCAGTTAGCGGGTGTCTCGCGCGTGATGAAAAACTTTGCCAGTGAAATACAAAAAGAGGGTATTCATCTCCATGTGCAGGAAGAGCAGATTCTCGGGGCTTTAGAAGGTGTGGGATTATCTGTGCAAAATGTAGATATTTTGAATTTGGAAGAAGGGAAGGTGGATATTGAGATTACGCAGCTATCTTGCCAGGGACGGGATGAGTGTTCAAAGATTATTGCTCCGCTGCTGACAGACATTCTAGGCGAGAAGATTATGGTGAAGAATAAAAATTGCCAGGCGCTTGAAGAAGGTACATGCCGCATGTGCCTGGGTTCCGCACAGGCGTTTGAAATTGAAACGGGAGTAGCCGGAGCCGCCAAAGGGGGGCAATTATTATCGGGCGATTGTTTTAAAATTATGGAATTCGGCAGCGGAAAAATGGCGCTCGCGATGAGTGACGGAATGGGCAACGGAGAGAGGGCATACCTGGAGAGTTCTTCGACGTTGGAGTTGCTGCAGCAACTTCTCGAATCGGGTATGGAAGAGACGTTGAGTATTAAATCGGTGAATACGGTGCTTTCTCTCCGTTCACCGGATGAAGTGTTTGCAACAGTAGATCTGGCGCTAATTGATCAGCATACAGGGCAGGCGAAATTTATCAAGACGGGATCGACACCAAGTTTTATTAAGCGAGGAAAGGAGGTTATCCCGATTTCGGCAAATAATCTGCCGATCGGCATTATCGATGATATTGAGGTTGATGTGGTGAGCTATCAACTCAAGCCGGGCGATTTGTTAATTATGGTGACGGACGGTATCTACGAAGCGCCGCGCGTAGAGAATAAAAATCTCTGGATGAAACGGAAAATTTCCGAATTGAAAACGAACGATCCGCAGGAGGTGGCGGATTGCCTGCTTGAACTTGTGATTCGCCAGCATTACGGCGAAATCCATGACGATATGACGGTAATGGTCGCCCGTATCGAGCATTATATGCTTCCGTGGGCGACGATCCCGGTGCCGAACGCTCCGAAAATCGATCGACCTCGGTACGTCAGCTAGTATATAAATGATTTCGCCTCGTCCAACTATAAGGAATGGTTGGGACGAGGCTATTTTTTTGTTATAGTTAAGGACAAACAAAATTTTTTGAAACCAACGCTAGGCATGATGCGTATAGTAAGTAGGTCAAGCGTTGACCAAATGAATTGAAGGTGGAACGATTGCTTGGACAAATGAAGAAAACGATACAGGCGCATCGTCTGTTCGGGATGGGTGAGACCATTATTGTGGCCGTTTCGGGCGGACCAGATTCGGCGGCGTTGTTGCATGCTCTTACCGAAATGCGTAGAGAGTATGAGCTTACGCTGGTGGCCGCGCATGTCAATCACCAGTTCCGCGGCAGGGAGTCAGAAGAGGATAGCAGGTATGTAGAGCGTCTGTGTGATAAACTTGAAGTCCCCTGTTTCGTCGAGTCGATCGATGTTCCCCGTCTTATCAGAGAGACGGGATTGAATCCCCAGGACGCGGCCAGACAGGTTCGCTACCGTTTTTTCCGGCAGGTGGCAGAGAGAATGGGAGGGACGAAGGTGGCGACGGCCCATCATGCGGACGATCAATTGGAAACAATATTGATGCGTTTGGTCCGGGGAACCGGGGTGGAAGGCCTGGCCGGCATTCCGGTATGCCGCAGAGAAGAAGGTATCGATATCATCCGTCCGATGCTTGATGTCACCAGAGAGCAAGTGGAGCGTTATTGTGAAAAGCATAAGCTTGAGCCTCGCCATGATCAGAGCAATTTCAGTGATACGTATTTACGTAACCGAATTCGCCATCATTGGATTCCGCTTATGCGAGAAGAAAATCCACATCTTGCGGGAGCGGCTGCGCATCTTGCGGAGGTGCTACGGGAAGAAAACGACTATTTACGGCAGGAGGCGGAGGAGAGTCTTACAGCCATCATAGAAAGGCGGAATGCGAATACAATAGTCGTAAGACAAAATGATTTTCTGGCGCATCACCTTGCTTTACAAAGGAGGATGATTAAACTAATATTAAGTTATCTGCTGAAAAGCGACATAAAAGAAACAGGGTATACGCATATTGAAAATATACGGCAAATCATCGAAAGTGCCCACCCGGCAGCCTGCACTCATTTACCTGGAAATTTGCAGGTACGCAGGGAGTATGAGCGGGTGATTTTTTCATCTATTTCAGACACGATCCTGATACCCCCCTACATATATTCTTTGAACATTCCCGGACAGACGTATATTCCGGAAATAGATCGAACGATTTACTGTTATTACGGGAGCAAAGACGAAGGGAAACAGCTTGAGGACGGCACATTTGCCATGTTTGATCCGGCGATCGTTAAGGGTAAACTATACGTAAGGCAACGGCATGCCGGAGACCGCATGGTACCTCTTGGCATGAGTGGAAGCAAGAAAGTGAAGGATATCTTAATTGATATGAAGATTCCCCGGCACAAGCGTGACCAAATTCCTATTCTGACAGACGATGAACATATTCTCTGGATTCCCGGCGTGAAGCGTTCGAGTTGGTATATGCCGCTTGCGGAAGCGGATACCGTATTGTATGTAGTGCTTCAACCGTCGCTTTTTTGACAATTTCATTTTCTTTTCCGGGTACATCTATATACAGTGCGGCGGAAAGGGTATGATTGACAGCGGAATATCAATTTGTGACCGTGTTAATACCAGGAGGCTCATCATGGAAAAAGACATTGAGAAAGTACTGATTACAGAAAAAGAAATTGAAGAAAAAGTTCGCGAGTTGGGACGTATTCTCTCTAAAGAATATGAAGGAAAAAACCCGCTCGTTATTTGTGTTTTACGGGGAGGTGCCCCTTTCATGACAGATTTGGTGCGTCGCATGGATATCCCGCTTGAGATGGATTTCATGGCCGTATCCAGTTATGGCGCTTCCACGCAATCTTCCGGAGTTGTGCGGATTGTGAAAGACCTGGATACTTCTGTGGAAGACCGTCATGTCATCATCGTGGAAGATATTATCGACAGCGGGCTTACACTCAGCTATTTGATTGATATTATTGAGCGCCGCAATGCCGCTTCCGTTAAAGTGGTAACATTGCTTGACAAGCCGGCGCGCCGCACCGTCGACTTTAAACCTGATTATTGCGGATTCCAGATCCCGGACGCTTTCGTCGTTGGATACGGACTGGACTACGCGGAGAAATACCGGAATTTACCTTACATTGGCATATTGAAACCTGAAGTATACAGCTAAGCCTTTAAGTTGTGAACGCCGGGTTTCATGTGGTAAAATAATGTAGGTGTTTTTGAGCGCGAGAGGAGGTAAGGAATGAATCGGTTCTTCCGCAATACAGGATTTTATCTGCTAATCATTTTAGTAACGGTTGGGATTGTGAACTTCATTACCAACCAGGGTACGGACACATCGAAAATCCCTTACAACGAGTTCCGTCAGTACCTTAACCAGGGCAAAGTTGCCGAACTGCAGATTCGTCCTGACCGAGGTACATATTATATCCAGGGTAAGTTGAAGGACCAGACCATCTTCTATACGAATGGGCCGCTTTATGACAACGAGAAGCTGCTGCAGCAGATAGAAGAAGCGAATCTGGCGAAAGAAGAGTACCAGGAACAGAAAGGTGATTCTGTCTGGCTTACTTTTCTTACCTCGATTATTCCTTTTGTTATTATCTTTATCTTATTCTTCTTTCTGCTGAACCAGGCCCAGGGTGGCGGCAGCAGAGTTATGAACTTCGGTAAAAGCAAAGCGAAGTTATATAACGATGAGAAGAAGAAGGTTACCTTTAATGACGTAGCCGGGGCGGACGAAGAGAAAGCCGAACTGGTCGAAGTCGTGGAATTTTTGAAAGACCCGCGCAAATTCGCGGCATTGGGTGCACGCATTCCGAAAGGGGTATTGCTTGTCGGCCCTCCGGGTACCGGTAAGACGCTTCTAGCCCGTGCGGTTGCAGGGGAAGCAGGCGTGCCGTTCTTCAGCATCAGCGGTTCCGATTTCGTTGAGATGTTTGTGGGTGTCGGTGCCTCCCGTGTTCGCGATCTGTTCGAAAATGCGAAGAAGAACGCTCCATGTATTATTTTTATTGATGAGATTGATGCGGTTGGCCGTCAACGTGGTGCAGGACTCGGCGGCGGGCATGACGAGCGCGAACAAACGCTCAACCAGTTGCTTGTTGAGATGGACGGTTTCGGCGCGAATGAAGGGATTATCATTATCGCGGCAACCAACCGTCCGGACATTCTGGACCCTGCTCTGCTGCGTCCGGGACGTTTTGACCGTCAGATTACAGTAGATCGACCTGATGTGAAGGGACGCGAAGCAGTGCTGAAAGTGCATGCACGCAACAAACCGCTCGCAGAAGAGGTCGACCTTGATATTATTGCTCGCCGTACACCGGGCTTTACGGGTGCGGATCTTGAGAACTTGTTGAATGAAGCGGCGCTGCTTGCAGCACGACGCAACAAGCGCAAGATTGAGATGAATGAAGTGGATGAAGCTATTGACCGTGTTATCGCCGGTCCGGCCAAGAAGTCCCGTGTCATTAGTGACGATGAGAAGAAGCTGGTGGCATATCATGAAGCGGGGCATACGATTTGTGGTTATTTCTTAAAGAATGCTGATATGGTTCACAAGGTAACCATCATTCCGCGCGGCAGCGCAGGCGGATATACTGTCATGCTGCCGAAGGAAGACAAGTTCTTCGCTACGAAGTCGGATCTGTTGGATAAAATTGTAGGTCTCTTAGGCGGACGGGTAGCGGAAGAGCTTGTGCTGAAAGAAATAAGTACGGGCGCACACAATGACTTTGAACGTGCTACGGGCATCGCCCGCCGCATGGTTATGGAGTTTGGTATGAGTACGAACCTTGGGCCGATGCAGTTCGGCCAGAGCCAGGGCCAGGTGTTCCTGGGGCGTGATTTTGGCCATGAGCAGAACTACAGTGATGAGACTGCTCGTCAAATCGACCAGGAAATCCAGACAATCATTCGCGATTGTCATCAACGTTGTACCGACCTGCTCACCGAGCATATGGATAAACTGGAAGCGATCGCTCAAGCGCTTCTTGAAGTCGAAACGCTTGATGCCGAACAGATCAAGAGCATCATCGAGACTGGTTCGCTCAAAGGCAACGCTGACGATGTTAAAGAAGTTACTACCGGCGATGTGAAAGTGCAAATCACCGGCAAATCGGAAGATTCCGCACCGAATCCGGGCATCGACAGCGAAGAGCGCGGCAAAAGCGATGCGTAAGAAAGCAAGCACAGCCTCCCTTAAAAAAGGGGGGCTTTTTTGCGTTTACAGATGAAGTTGTAAATATGGACCATACCCCATTCCTTCCGGCTCTGTTTTGCTGAAATTCAACGGAGTGAAAAAACAAGAAACCTATTGCCCATATCTGTATGATAGCCTGCATTTCCCTTTCTTTTGGGTGTGTACAATTCTGCGGATTAACGGTATGATACAGGTATTCTGTTAGTTGCCGGGGAGGCACTGCAATTTTTTAGGATTTACAATGGAGGTTGCTTATATGGAAGCGTTAGCTTTAGCGAAGAAGGAACAGCGGAACCAGGAATTGCGGGAGAAGATTATGCGTCTGAAAAAAGAGAGAAACGCCATTATCCTGGCCCACTACTATCAGCGCCCGGAAATCCAGGAAATCGCGGATTTTCTCGGAGACTCTTTTGGACTTGCACAGAAAGCGGCGACTACGGATGCTGATGTCATCGTATTTTGCGGAGTTCACTTCATGGGTGAAAGCGCTAAAATCCTGAATATGAATAAAACGGTCCTTATTCCGGATGAGCGCGCCGGTTGTCCGATGGCAGACATGGTAAATGTAAGCGGGCTGAAGAAACTGAAAGCCCAGCATCCAAACGCAAAGGTGGTTGCGTATATCAATACGTCTGCCGATGTGAAAGCGGAAACAGACATTTGCTGTACATCGTCAAACGCCAAAAACGTGATTGAATCCATTGAAGCGGAAGAAATCATTTGGGTGCCGGACAAAAATCTGGGACACTGGGTTTCCCAATTCACCGACAAAAACATGATTATCTGGGAAGGTTATTGCAATACGCATGACCAGTTAACCGTGGAAGATGTAATGAAACTGAAGGAAGAGCATCCGGACGCCCAGTTCGTTGTCCATCCGGAATGTCGTCCGGAAGTTGTAGCCATGGGGGACTTCGTCGGCAGTACAACCGGTATTCTTAAGTATTGTCGTGAATCAAATCACAAGAAGTTTATCGTTGGAACAGAGGACGGAGTAGGGTATAAACTGCGTTTAGACAGCCCGGATAAAGAGTTTATCTTTGCTTCAAAATACCTGGTTTGTCCGAATATGAAGGTCAATAACCTGAAGAAAATCGCTGATTGTCTGGAAACGATGCAGCCGCAAATCTATGTGCCGGAAGACATCGCGGATAAAGCCCGCGCTTCCCTTGAGCGCATGTTGGCTGTAGAGGCAGTTCAATAATAAAGTGAAGGGCGTAAGAAAGAAGGATAAAACAGATGGTACCACGCTATGTCATCGACTTTAAGTTGACGGAACTTGAAATGTATACAACCGATGTGCTAGTCATCGGTTCAGGAATTGCCGGCCTTTATACTGCACTGAAAATAAGCGAAAGTCGTGATGTCATTCTGCTAAGCAAGACCGATTTGACGCAGAGCAATACCCGTTATGCGCAGGGTGGCATTGCCGCTGTTACGGCAGAGACGGATTCCCCTGAACTGCACAGACAGGATACTTTAATCGCCGGTGCGGGCATCTGTTCCAATGAAGCGGTTGAGGTATTGGTTAACGAAGGTCCATCCTGTATTACCGATTTAATTCATTATGGAACCAAATTTGATGAGGAAGACGGGGTTTTGGCTTTAACAAAAGAAGGGGCTCACAGCCAGCGCCGCATTCTTCATGCCCAGGGGGATGCTACGGGAGCGGAAATTGTGCGCGCGCTTTCGGAACGTGCGCTGGCTAACGAGCGGATTACGATTCTCGAGAATCATTTTACGCTCGATTTGGTGACCCATCAGGGCGAATGCATCGGTGCACTTGTGCGCAAGCCTGACGGGCAGGTGGTCTATGTACGGGCCAATGCGACTGTATTGGCTACCGGCGGAGCCGGACAGTTATATCGCTATACCACCAACCCGGAAATTGCCACCGGCGACGGGATGGCCATGGCGTACCGGGCTGGGGCCTATATTAAAGACGTGGAATTCATCCAGTTTCATCCAACTTCGTTATGCTACCCAGGTGCTCCACGGTTCCTGATTTCCGAAGCGGTACGTGGTGAAGGAGCGGTCCTGCGTAATATCAACGGAGAGCGTTTTATGGAGAAGTATCATCCACTGAAGGAACTGGCTCCCCGCGACGTGGTTGCGCGCGCGATGGTGTCTGAAATGGAGTCAACGGGTTCCACGTTTGTTTACCTGGATATTACCCATGAATCAGAAGAGTTAATCAAACGCCGTTTCCCGAATATTTACAAAGTTTGTCTTCGCTACGGATTGGACATGGTAACGGATTGGATTCCAGTTGCTCCGGCTGCCCATTATATTATGGGAGGAATTAAAACCGACCTGTACGGTGAGACGGCGACCAGACGGCTATTTGCCTGTGGTGAGGTCTCATGTACCGGGGTGCACGGTGCAAACCGGTTGGCCAGCAACTCACTGGCAGAAGCGCTCGTCTTCGGGCGCCGCATTTCTGAGCGAATCAATGAGCTTACAGACATCGGTAATGATATACCGGCTGTTTCTTTCTCGTTGATGCGCCAGCAAACGATGAAAAGCGAGACGGTGATGGAGCGTAAGCTGCGTATGCAGAAGCTAATGCTTACGCATGTCGGCTTAAAGCGAAGTGAAAAAGGGTTGACCAAAGCGGTTCGCGAGTTGGAGCGTTATGCAAAAGCATTCCGCATGAAAATGGAGAAGCCTGAAGAGCTGGAATACCTGAATCTGCTGACATGCGCATGCCTGGTTGCGAATGCGGCATTGCTTCGGGAAGAAAGCCGCGGCGGACATTACCGTGATGACTTTCCGAAGCGGGACGAGCTTGTTTGGCGCAAGCATATCGTCCAGTCGATTGAAGACGGGGTTTTAGAGGAGAGAAGCGCGAATGAAGATGAATGAACGTTTACTGGACCAACAGATTGAGATGTGGCTTCAGGAAGACATCGGGTTTGGTGATGTAACCGGCCTTTCGACAGTACCGGAGGAATTAGAAGGAACCGGTATTTTGTACGCCAAGCAGGACGGCGTAATTGCAGGTCTTGATGTGGCGAAGAGGGTATTTTCGTTTGTTGATTCCGGACTTGTCTTTTCACCAAAAGTAGAGGAGGGAGCTTTTGTTGAAAAAGGCACGGTCATTGCGCAGGTGGACGGACGTGTGCAAAGCGTTTTAGCCGGTGAACGTCTCGCTTTAAACCTGCTGCAGCGACTATCCGGTATTGCTACTATGACGCGTAAATATGTTGAAAAAGCGCGTGCCGTAAGTGAAAAAGTTCGCATAGTGGATACGCGTAAGACCACGCCGGGACTAAGAATGCTCGAAAAATATGCGGTCACTGTGGGCGGCGGTCATAATCACCGTCTAGGCCTGTTTGATGCTGTGATGATTAAAGATAACCATATTAAAGCGGCAGGTGGCATAAGTGAAGCTGTATCGCGTGCAAGGGCGGCAATTCCCCATACAATGCGCATTGAAGTAGAAGTAGAAACGCTTGAACAGCTTGAACAGGCCATCGCTTGCGCGCCGGATATTATTATGCTGGATAATATGGAGCCGGAAACGATGAAAGAGGCGGTAAAGCGTGTGAATGGGCGCATAATTCTGGAAGCCTCAGGCGGTATTAATCTGGATACAATAGAAAGGATTGCAGCCACCGGCGTTGATGTCATTTCAGTGGGAAGTTTGACGCACTCCGTTTCTGCACTGGATATTAGTCTTGATTTAAACGAAAGAAAACGATAGGCAGGGATACAATGTTATTTGTCATTGACGTAGGGAACACAAATATTGTGCTTGGTGTATATGAAGGTGACGAATTAAAGCATAACTGGCGCATCAGCACGGACCGGGGCAAGACGGCCGACGAGTTTGGCATGCTGATTAAAAGTCTGCTTGCCGATAAAGGACTCACATTTAGTGATATTGAAGGTATTATCATATCTTCCGTCGTTCCGCCGCTGATGTTTCCACTAGAAAAAATGTGCCATAAGTATTTTGATATTAAACCGATGGTCATTGGACCGGGACTTAAAACCGGACTGAACATCAAAGCGGAAAACCCGCGCGAAGTCGGGGCGGACCGGATTGTGAATGCGGTGGCTGCCATTCATTATTATGGAACGCCGTTAATTGTCGTGGACTTCGGTACGGCGACGACGTTTTGTTTCATTGATGAAGAAGGTGGCTATCATGGCGGGGCCATTGCGCCAGGTATCGGAATTTCCACTGAGGCTCTGTACAGTCGGGCGGCTAAGCTTCCCCGCATTGAGTTGGTAAAGCCGCCGAGTGTTATCGGACGTAATACCATTCATGCTATGCAGTCAGGTATCATTTATGGGTTTGTGGGTCAAGTAGATGAACTGGTCCGTCGTATGAAAGCGGAAGTTGCCAAAGAGCTGAGGGTCATTGCCACAGGCGGGCTGGCCGAGCTTATCGGAAGCGAGTCCAACGAAATTGATATTGTAGATCCGTGGTTAACGGTGAAGGGACTTCGATTGATTTACAACCGTAATAAGAAGTAACGAAGAAAGGCGGGAATGTTCCCGTCTTTTTGCTTCATACACAGGTTGTGGTAAACTAATTTTAAAGATATGGGGGAATGTCCCCGATACTTCAAAGAAGAAAGAGGAAGAACAAATGAAGGATCATTTAATTCGCGGAATTGCGCATGATGGCTTTGTACGCGCGTTCGCGGTATGTACTACAGATACAATGCGGGAAATTCAGCGTCGCCTGGATACTTGGCCGATTGTAAGCGCGGCGCTTGGCCGTACGGTCTCCGGCGCGGTGATGATGGGTGCTATGCTGAAAGGCGATGAACGTCTGACAGTCGTAGTGCGCGGCAATGGACCTGTCGGCCAGATTGTAGCCGATGCCAATGCGAAAGGAGAAGTGCGCGGTTACGTACATAATCCGCATGTCCATTATAGTGAGAAGAACGAAAAAGGAAAGCTTGATGTACGACGTGTAGTCGGGACGGAAGGCAGTATCACCGTCACAAAGGATTTAGGGCTAAAAGAGCCGTATCAAGGCACAAGCCCAATCGTTTCCGGCGAGATTGGGGAAGACTTGACCTACTATCTTACTGTCTCTGAACAGGTGCCTTCTGCAGTCGGTGTAGGCGTACTAGTAAATCCGGATAACACGGTAAAAGCATCTGGAGGTTTTATCATTCAATTAATGCCAAACACGCCTGAGGACGTGATTGAGAAACTGGAAAAAACGCTCGCTTCTATCCGTCCGGTATCCACTATGATTGATGAAGGTATGTCTCCTGAAGAGATACTGTACGAAATTTTAGGTGCCGACTTTACTCTACTCGATAAGCATGAAGTCGTATTTAGCTGTCATTGTTCGCTGGACCGTGTGAATCGGGCCCTAATCAGCCTTGGCAAAGAGGAACTTGATGCTATGATCGAAGAGCAGGGAGAGGCCGAGATTACCTGCCATTTCTGTAATGAGACATATCATTTGAATAGAGAGGATTTAGAGAATCTTCGCGCAAATTTGTAATGGGCAATTGACGTTTATATAGGTCGATTGGTATAATATGTACAAAACCTATTCAAATAGTAGGGATTGATGAGGAGGATTTCTGATGCGGGTAGCTCAATCCATTACCGATTTAATTGGATACACGCCATTAGTAAAGTTAAATCGGGTGACGGAAGCAGATGAAGCAAATATTTATTTGAAACTGGAGTTTTTTAATCCCGGCAGCAGCGTAAAAGACCGGATTGCTCTTTCCATGATTGAGGCGGCAGAGCGGGAAGGCACTTTGAAAGAAGGCATGACAATTGTAGAGCCGACAAGTGGAAACACAGGAATCGGTCTGGCCATGGTAGCGGCGGCTAAAGGATACAAAGCCCTGTTGGTGATGCCGGACACGATGAGCATGGAACGCCGTAACCTGCTGCGTGCTTATGGGGCAGAGCTTTTGCTTACACCAGGAGCAGAAGGCATGGGAGGCGCTATCCGGAAAGCGGAAGAGTTGGTTCGTGAGAATAAAGATTACTTCATGCCGCAGCAGTTTAAGAATCCGGCCAATCCGAAGATTCACCGGGAGACAACCGGTAAGGAGTTACTGGAACAGGCAGAGCAAATTGGCGGAGTTGATGCCTTTATCTCCGGGATTGGTACGGGAGGAACGATTACAGGCGCCGGACAGGTGTTAAAGGAAAAGTACCCGAACATCCACATTGTCGCTGTCGAGCCGGCAGCATCGCCCGTACTTTCCGGTGGAAAGCCTGGACCGCACAAAATCCAGGGGATCGGCGCAGGATTCATTCCAGATACGCTTGATACAGAAATTTATGATGAAGTCATCAAAGTAGAGAACGAAGAAGCATTTAGCATGGCCCGCCAGGTGGCACGGAAAGAAGGTATTCTCGGCGGTATTTCCTCCGGTGCGGCCATACATGCCGCCAAGAAGGTGGCCAAGAAATTAGGGCCCGGCAAGAATGTCATCGCTATTATTCCAAGCAATGGTGAAAGATATTTAAGTACCCCTCTTTATCAATTTGACGAAGAATAAGTATAATAAAAGAATGAGAGCCCTTGTCCTGTGTGGAGGCAAGGGCTCGTTTCATGCAGGAAGCAATGGATGGAGGGAAGCAAGTGAGACAACCGAGAGAATGGACAGCGAAATGGCTTACAGACTACGAACGTGCACCGCTATGGCAAACAATCAAATGGGTAGCTCAAAACCCATGGCAGTTGTACAAAAAGCTGCGGACAGAAAGCGAATACGCCTTTATTCTGGAAAGCGGACGAAATGGACGTTATACCTATGTAGGGGCGAAACCGGCCGCTTCTCTGGTATATAAAAACGGGCAGATTAGCGAGAACGGGCAGCCTTTATCACCCGTCATGTCAGATCCGATGACAGTGGTACGGCACTGGATGGGACACGAATTCTCACCCGGTGCAGATGAAACTGCAAAAGCCGGTTTGCCGGATTGGATAGGCGGAGCGGTCGGTTACCTAAGTTACGATACGGGTCGGTATTACGAAGCGTTGCCGCGCCTGGCAAAAGATGATTTACAACTTCCTGACATCTATCTCATGCAAGTGGAACAGTTCTATGCTTTTGACCATCAGAATAAAGAGATATTTATGATTGTGCATGTTGGAGAACGGGCCGAATTGCGTGGAATTGAGGAGGCGGAAGGACGGCTTGCAACAATGTCCCTTATGCTTGAGGCGGCTTCGGAAGGATTCGAACATCCTACCCTGCCTGAAATGGAAGGACAGCGAGAAGAGTATTTGGACGAGATAAAAACTTCTTTTAACCAGGGAGAATTTGAGCAGGCCGTTACACGAGCGCAGGAATATATCGCCGCAGGCGACGTCTTCCAGGTCAATCTTTCCGTCAGGCAGACCAGGAGAACGGAATGTGAAGCTGAAGAAATTTATGAAGTGCTGAGAATGATCAATCCTTCACCGTACATGGGACTCTTGCGGTTTCCGGAATTTCAGCTTGTATCCGCATCTCCCGAGCTATTGATTCAAGTAAAAGGCAAGCGGCTCAGTACACGTCCGATTGCCGGAACGCGCCGGCGGGGACAGACGGATGAAGAGGATGCGGCGCTGGTCCGTGAGCTGCTTGATAACGAAAAAGAAGTGGCCGAGCATATTATGCTTGTTGATCTAGAGCGCAATGATTTAGGACGGGTCAGCCGCTTCGGTTCCGTGCATGTCAACGAGTTGATGGTCGTGGAGAAGTACTCGCATGTGATGCATATCGTCTCAAATGTAGTGGGGGAGTTGGCCGATGATAAAGATATGTACGATGCAATCATCGCCGCTTTTCCGGGAGGAACGATTACCGGCGCACCGAAAGTACGGACGATGGAAATTATTGAAGAGTTAGAGCCGGTAACGAGAGGGCCGTATACCGGAGGAATGTGCATTCTGGGATTCGACGGAAACGCTGTCTGCAACATTATCATCCGGACGATTGTTTTGAAAGACGGAGAAGCCCATGTGCAGGCCGGTGCAGGAATTGTGATTGACTCTGTGCCCAAAGCAGAGTATTATGAATCATTAAAGAAGGCAGAAGCTCTATGGAGGGCGCTTTCTTTAACGGAAGCTAAGCGAAGAGTTGAGAAGAGTTCGAGAGAGGAGAGTCGAGTATGATTCTGATGATTGACAACTATGATTCATTTACGTACAACTTGGTCCAGTACCTGGGAGAATTGGGAGAAGAATTGCGCGTTGTGCGCAACGACCAGATTACATGCGACGAGATTGCAGAACTGGCCCCTTCTTATCTGATGATTTCACCGGGACCGTGTACCCCGAACGAAGCGGGTATCAGTCTGGAGGCGATTGAGAGGTTTGCGGGCAAGATTCCGATTTTTGGCGTATGTTTGGGCCATCAGTCGATTGCCCAAGTATTTGGTGGCCGGGTGATCCGGGCAGAGCGCTTAATGCACGGAAAGACATCGGAAGTATTCCACAATGGAGAAGGTATTTTTGCCGGATTGCCTGTACCGTTTCGAGCAACGCGGTATCATTCGCTTATCGTAGAGCGGGAAACATTGCCGGATTGTCTGGAGATTACCGCGGAGACGGCGGAGGGGGAAATTATGGCGCTGCGCCACCGCGAATTTCCGGTAGAGGGCGTGCAATTTCATCCGGAGTCGATTATGACGGAACACGGCAAACAATTGCTCCAAAACTTCCTCGTGCGCTACGCTCCACTTACGAATATATAAATAAAGGAGCGAGAAAATCGTGAAAGTTTTTCTCGATGGACGTATTATGGATAGTCAACAAGCTGTGATCTCGCCGTTTGATCACGGCTTTCTTTATGGTTTGGGGCTATTTGAGACAATGCGGGTATACAGCGGACATATCGCGCTTCTGGAGCGGCATTACAACCGCCTTCGTCAGGCGGCGGAAGAGCTTGGCATCGACGTTACAATGACGCGGGAAGAACTGCGATTTGCGATTCTTGAAACGCTGAGCGCCAATCAACTGCACGATGCATATGTCCGGGTTGACCTGACGGCGGGAGATAAAGGGCTGGGACCCTATGCCGGTGTATATGATGAACCGAGCTGGCTAATCTTCGCCAAGCCTGTACCGGAATTTCCGCCCGCATTGTATGAAACCGGAAAGAAACTGCAGGTACTGAAGCGGCCGCGCAACTCGCCAGAGGGAGAATGGCGGTTTAAGTCGCACCATTATATGAACAACCGTTTCGGTAAAATGGAAATCGGAGCGAATCCGGACGTAGAGGGGTTATTTTTGACCGAGAACGGGTGCCTGGCGGAAGGAATTGTATCGAATCTGTTCTTTATCTCGGAAGGTGTAATCTATACACCAGACATAAAAACGGGAATTCTGCCTGGCACAAGACGGGAATTTGTGATGGAATTGGCTGAAGCGCACGGATACACCGTACGGGAAGGCTGGTATTATATTGAGCGTCTCATGGTGGCCGATGAGGTGTTTATAACGAATGCCATCCAGGAAATCGTGCCGATTCATACGGTGAATGAAAAAAGAATCGGCGAGGGTACAATAGGAACGATCACCAGACAATTGCTTGAGCTATACCGGAAGCATATTGTCTAAATCCAGGCCGGACATACTAACAGGGAGGAAGAAGAGCATGCGGCAAGGAATACAGGCAGGTCCATATGAATTACCCGTTCACCGGCGTACGCTGGTCATGGGAATACTTAATGTAACACCGGACTCTTTTTCTGATGGCGGACATTATCAGAGTGTAGAGCAAGCTCTGATGCATGCGCGTCAGATGGTGGAAGAAGGGGCGGACATTATCGATATCGGAGGCGAATCAACGCGTCCGGGGCATGAACCGGTCAGCATGGAGGAAGAATTGGAACGGGTCATTCCGGTAATTGAGAGATTGTCCCGTGAAATTGACGTTCCGCTGTCCATTGATACATACAAAGCAGAAGTGGCCAGACAGGCAGTGGCGGCGGGTGCGCATATTATCAACGATGTCTGGGGAGCCAAAGCCGACCCGCTGATGCCAAAGGTTATGGCTGAAGCGAATGTGCCGGTCGTATTAACGCATAATCGTCATAACAAAAATTATACGTCTTTCGTGGATGACGTGCTACAGGATATGAGGGAGTGTATTAACCTGGTGCGGGAAGCCGGGGTAAAGGACAATCACATTATTCTGGATCCGGGAATTGGATTTGCCAAAACGTATGAGCATAATCTCGAAATGATGTACCATATGGATAAACTGGTCGCGCTGGGGTTTCCGGTGTTGTTGGGCACGTCTCGTAAGTCGTTCATCGGCAAAGCATTAGGTAATGTACCGGTAACGGAACGGATGGAAGGAACGGCGGCGACAGTGGCGTTCGGCATAGAGCGGGGCTGCCGAATTGTGCGGGTGCATGATGTACAGCCGATGGTGCGCATCTGTCGTATGATGGATGCAATGCTGTACGGCTGGCGGCAAGAGAAGGAGTGATATAGCGATGGATAAAATTCTGTTTAATAAAATGGAATTTTGGGGCTATCATGGCGCATTTAAAGAGGAGAATACGCTAGGGCAGCGTTTCTATGTCGATCTGGAGATTTATTTTGATCTTTCAAAAGCGGGGCACAGTGATAATTTGAAAGATACCGTAAACTACGCCGACATTTATAAAACGACTCAGCAGGTTGTAGAAAATGAAAAGTATGAACTCGTAGAAGCGATCGCGGAACGTCTGGCAGCTAAAATTCTGGATAGTTACCTGCTTATTGACGAGATTCTTGTTCGTGTGACCAAGCCGGATCCACCAATTCCCGGGCATTACCAATCTGTGGCGGTAGAGATTAAGCGCAGTCGGGAAAGAGCTAATGGATAAACAACGCACAAAGGCCTTCCTCGGATTGGGTTCAAACATGGGAGAGCGGGAAAAATTATTGGTGCAGGCAGTGAATTTGATCAATCAAACACCTGGAATCCGCGTGCTGCAAAGCTCTTTTATCTATGAAACCGATCCAGTCGGTTATACGGAGCAAGACGCATTTCTCAATATTGTTATTAAAATCGAAACCAGCCTTTGCGCTGCAGAGCTGCTTTCCCGTACCCAGGAAGTTGAAGCCGAATTAGGAAGAGTACGCACAATTCGCTGGGGACCGCGAACGCTGGACATCGATATTCTTTTATATGGGAATGAATGGTTGGATGATGGCGATTTGCAAATTCCGCACCCCAGAATGACAGAGCGGGCTTTTGTCCTCGTACCACTTGCAGAAATTGCACCTGAAGTTCAGATTCCTTATAAGGCAGGAGGAGAAGTGGAGTTTTTGCACATATCGGATGCGCTTGCGAAAGTGGACGGGAAGGAAGGTGTAAGGAAATGGAATACGCTTGACTGGGAGCAATCCTATGATAAAATAGGGAAATAATTAGCGGCTTTTTTTGAACATACAAGGAATGGCCCGTACTTTTTACACAAAGTATATGTGGAAGGTGGAAGCATGGCTAACCTGAAAATAGGAAACATCGAGTTGAAAAATAACGTAGTGCTTGCTCCGATGGCCGGTGTATGTAATCCGGCGTTTCGTTTGATTGCCAAGGAGTTTGGGGCGGGGCTTGTTTGTGCGGAGATGGTTAGCGATAAAGGCATTGTTCACGGGAACAAGAAAACGATCGAGATGTTGTATGTCGATGAGCGTGAGAAGCCGTTAAGCCTGCAGATTTTCGGCGGGGATAAAGAAACGCTGGTGCAGGCGGCGAAATATGTGGATCAGCATACAAATGCCGATATTATCGATATCAATATGGGCTGTCCGGTGCCTAAGATCGTTAGCTGCGATGCGGGCGCACGCTTGCTTTTAGAGCCCAACAAGATCGAAGAGATAGTGTCCGCGGTGGTCGAGAACGTATCGAAGCCGGTTACAGTAAAGATGCGCATTGGCTGGGATGACGATCATATTTATGTCGTCGATAACGCCAAAGCGGTAGAGAGAGCAGGCGGCCAGGCGATTGCGGTACACGGCAGAACACGTGTGCAGATGTACCAGGGCAAAGCCAACTGGGATTACATTCGTCAGGCGAAGGAAGCTGTCAGCATTCCGGTTATCGGCAACGGAGACGTCGCTACGCCGGAAGACGCGAAGCGAATGATTGAGGAAACGGGCTGCGACGGTGTCATGATTGGCCGTGCCGCGCTCGGTAACCCCTGGATGCTGTACCGTACGGTTGAGTATTTGACCAAAGGTGAGCTTCCAGCGGATCCGACTCCGCGTGAGAAGATTCAAATCGCATTGCTTCATCTTGACCGTCTCATCAAGGTAAAGGGCGAGAAAGTGGGTGTGCTGGAGATGCGCAAACATGCTGCCTGGTATCTGAAGGGTCTGCCAGCATCAGCACAAATCCGTGACGAAATTAATGTGCAGGAAACGCGTGAAGGTATGGCGAATCTTCTGTTGTCCTATCTTGAACGGATAGAGGCGAAAGCTGCAGAGTATGCGGCGAAGCATGAGGCCAAAAAGGTAGAAGCGGTTCATTAACGCGATTTGACATTAGTCGAGGGCTACCATATAATACCTTCATATCTGCATGGGAAACTGCCAGTGCTTTCACTGGCAGTTTCATATATGTCTACTATTCGCATAATAAATACAATTTTATCATACACTCTACGATACATCAGGCGCAGGAAAAGAAAAGACTGTATTAGGATGGGGGAATGTGAAAATGACGGAAAAAGAAGTAATTCTGACCGCTGCAGGTTTGCAGAAGCTCGAAGAAGAACTGGAACAGTTGAAGACGGTCAAACGCCGTGAAGTGGCTCAGCGCATTAAAGAAGCGATTAGCTACGGCGACTTATCCGAGAACTCAGAATATGAAGAAGCGAAAAACGAACAGGCTTTTATTGAAGGTCGTATCATTACACTCGAAAAAATGTTGCGTAACGCGCGTGTGATTTCGGGCGATGAACTGAATACCGGTATTGTAAGCGTTGGCTCTACTGTTAAAGTAAAGGACCTTGAGTTTGACGAAGAAATGGAGTTCAAAATTGTAGGTTCAGCGGAATCTGATCCAACACAGAATAAGATCTCGAATGAATCGCCAGTAGGATTGGCGCTTCTTGGCAAATCGAAAGGATCTATTGTAGATGTAAACGTTCCCGCTGGTGTAGTACGTTACGAAATTTTGGATATTAAAGTGGACTAATTTTGGCTAAGCTCCTTCGGTTACGTGGGAGCTTTTAGCCGGTTTTAGGCTACAATTATGGTAAAAGATTTTGAGGAGTTGAAAGCAAGCATGTCTCGACAAGAAGAGTTAAGTGAATTGGAACAAATTCGGCGTGAAAAGCTACATACGCTGCGTGAGAACGGAATCGATCCGTTTGGTAAGAGGTTTGAGCGCTCTCACACAGCTAAAGAAATTCTGGATCAGTATGATGAGATAGAAAAGGAACAGTTGGACGAGCAGGGGATTGAAGTATCTATTGCGGGTCGGATGATGGCCAAGCGCGGACAGGGCAAAGCCGGCTTTGCGCATCTGCAGGACCAAAGCGGCCGTATTCAAATTTATGTGCGCCAAGATCAGGTCGGTGAACAGGCGTATGATATGTTTAAACTTTGCGATATCGGCGATATTCTTGGTGTAACCGGCGTAATTTTCAAGACGAAAACAGGGGAGACAAGCGTGAAAGCGAAAGAAATAACGCTGTTGAGCAAATCCCTGCGTCCTCTGCCGGAGAAATTTCATGGCTTAAAAGATGTGGAGACCAGATACCGCAAACGCTATCTGGATTTAATTATGAATCCGAATGTGAAGGATACGTTTATCGCTCGTAGCTTGATTCTACAGTCGATGCGCCGTTATTTGGATGAGCGTGGCTATCTTGAAGTAGAGACTCCGACCATGCACAGCATTCCGGGTGGTGCTGCTGCACGTCCTTTTATTACGCATCATAATGCATTGGATATGCGTTTATATATGCGTATCGCAACGGAGCTGCACTTGAAGCGGTTGATTGTCGGTGGTCTTGAGAAAGTATATGAGATTGGCCGTATCTTCCGTAATGAGGGAATTTCTACACGTCACAATCCTGAATTTACATCGATTGAGCTATATGAGGCATATGCGGACTATAAAGATATTATGCGCTTAACGGAAGAGTTAATTGCACATATCGCTCAGGATGTATTTGGTACGACTTTATTTGACTATCAGGGTCATCAGGTTGAATTAAAGCCGCAATGGAAGAGAATCCATATGGTGGATGCTATTAAAGAAGTGACCGGGGTTGATTTCTGGCCGCAGATGAGCGACGAAGAAGCGGTTGAACTGGCGAAGAAGCATAACATTCCGGTACCCCCGGGCGCGAAATACGGGCATATTGTCAATGAATTCTTCGAACATTTTGTGGAAGAGACGTTGATTCAACCTACCTTTATTTACGGACATCCGGTTGAGGTGTCGCCGCTTGCGAAGAAGAATGAAGAAGATCCGCGTTTTACGGATCGTTTTGAACTGTTTATTGTGGGGCGTGAACATGCCAATGCATTTACCGAGCTTAATGATCCGATTGACCAGCGCCAACGCTTTGAATCACAATTGTTAGAGCGGGAAGCCGGTAACGACGAAGCGCATATGATGGATGAAGACTTCCTGGAGTCGCTTGAATACGGCATGCCTCCGACGGGCGGACTGGGTATCGGTATTGACCGTTTGGTGATGCTGTTGACGGATTCCCCGTCTATCCGTGATGTCCTGCTGTTCCCGCTGATGCGCGAGCGTACTGTATCAGAACAGTCGGACGAAGAAGCCGATGAGGGAATTATGGAAGAAGCATAAGGAGCGAAGCATAGAGAGGTGAGTGTAGTGCTCACCTTTTTTATTTATGTATAGGAAAGTATATTCCGCTTTACAGTGATAAAGCAAAATGTATTTTCCTTCCATTCGCAAGCGAAAAAAAACTCGCGAGGCGTGTGCCGACCATTGCTTTTTCCGTGTGGAGCGTGTGGCCCTTAAGGGAGAGAAAGACCGGCAATGGTTTCCCCCCTCGAGGTACCCGGATGTTTTGCCGGTCCGACCGAAGGGCCACAAAGCGGCCGTTTGTCTTTTGTGTGGAAAAAGGACGAGCGGCACCGCCCGCGAGTTTTTCTTATTATGAATAAATTAAAAGCCGGAAAGGAATTGGAAAATTAAAACATAAAAATTTATGCTTGCTTTCTAAGTTGTTTACATGATATATTAACTAAGTCGCTTTTGAGAGAAGGGCAAGAAATTTTATCATCAAATAAAAAACGAAAAAAGTTATTGACAAGATATATTGTTTATAATAAAATATAAAAGTCGCC
>NZ_BJXX01000083.1 GCF_007991215.1 Aneurinibacillus danicus | reverse complement strand
CTTCTTTTTTGTATATCGCCATGTCTCAGCGGTGACTTTTATATCTTATCAAACTCGAATCTTTTTGTCAATAACTTTTTGTTGTTTTTTGATTCGATATTGCTTTGACAGCAACTTTTATATTGTATCAAATTCATTAACTTTGTACAATACTTTGTTTTTGTTGCGGCAACGAAATTAAATTTATCATATCTTAAATATGAACACTCCCCCACTTATCGCATGCGCGCGTGAAGTGGGGGTTTCCTGGGTGAATCCGTCACCGGACCTTCACCACAAGTGGAGTTGACACACAAACAACCCCTCTATTTCCTCCGCGAAAGGCGTCGGAAACTGCTTTTCGGATAATATTATAGGCGGCATTCACATCGGCATTCCACACGATCCCGGTTCCGCTCTGGTACAGCCCGCGTGCGATCCGTTTTCCGCTGAAAAGGGGCGCAGCTGTAAATTCCCCATAGACAGGCAGCGGGTCATTTGCTAAGAAATCGGCCTGGGAGGTGTAGCTCTCTTCGGTGGTGAGCACCCGAATCCCCGCTTGTTCTCCTTTGTATGTCAGCATCTGAATGAACGATTCAAACGGAAGAAACGCAAACGTTTGCTTCGCGCCTTTGCGCATGGGGACTTCGTTCTTCCACCCTTTGCTTTTTCCGATTACAATGGTGTCAATTTTCCAGGCTTTTGCCTGTTCGATAATACGGAAGCTGGCTTTATGAAGGAAATCTTTAATTTTCCGCTGCCGTTTTTGATCCAGACGAAGCAGACGTTTGCTGTGAAACGGCCCTTCGTTGGGCTGTTTTCCCTTGCGCAGGATCGCCGTATAATAGGCCCGCTGTTTGTTGTAGAACTGGTTGATGCTTTTGACCACGCCGCCCTTAACAATTACCGGAGGCTGTCCGATATTGTTTGCGAGAGTTGCGGCGTTGTTTACCCCCAGATCAATGCCAAGAATGCGAGTGGGCTTCTCCGAAAGAGAAGGCGTTTCCTCCTGCTTGCAGACCATTTCAATCGTATACGCCCCATACGAAGGGATGATCCGGACTTCCTGAAGGTTTTTTATCCGCATACCTAACTTGCCGAGGTTGAGACGCTGGGATGTTTTCGGAAACTGAAGGTACTTTTCTTGTTTCACTTTGCATACCTGGTTGGAGAAGAAAACAGCCGTAACCCCATTCTTTTTCTTATACTTCGGTATGCGGGGACGACCGGTAAACGCTTCGGGGTTTGCTTTATACGCTTTTAGGCTGGCAAAAAAGGAGGTCCAGTTGTCGTAGACCTTGCGCATGACTTTTTGGTTCACCTGTCCGGGAAGGGCGATGTAGTCGGGGTGTTTGGTAAGTTTTAATATCCCTTCGAGAAGGCCATAGGGCAAGAACGGTTTTTCAAGGGTCGGCATGGCATAGAGGTTGGCGTCCGGAATCTGTTTTCGTTCTTCTTCCGGTTTCGTCGCCTCTTTCCTCCGGCGTTTTTGCACGTAATCGATCTGGATTTGGTTCAATGCAGGAAGGTGCCGATAGATGAAATCAATGGCTTCCTGTTCTAAGGTGTGCCGCTCGTTTTCTTCTTTTGGCAGGCCGGAAAAAAGCTGGCGGATGTAGAAGTTGGTTACATTGTAGAGGTAATTGGCTTTCCGGCAGAGGTCTTCACAATAGGCGTAGAAACGGTGCCCTTTTTTGATGTGAATCTGCTGGGCACGGTACATGGTTTCCCCTCCCTTTTCCTATGCCTTCATTATACCGAACAAATGTTTCTTTTAAAAGAAAAATGAGAGATTTTGTTTCGTTTTTCATTCGAAGGCGATTCATCCCCTCCCTATCGCTTTTAGCGATGGAGGAAGGGGTCTTCTCGCCCTAAAACGATAAAAAAATGACCGCTTTTTTCGCGATCATTTTTTACACTTCATTTCTACATTATTTTATATTTCCTTGCGTTTGAATTTGTTGAGCCTGAGCCAAGCGTTCACGTGCCTCTGTCAGTTGCTCGGCTGACTCGGCTACCGCCCTTTCGTTCTCGCTTGTCTGCGCCTGTGCAATAGCGTGTTCGGCTTGTTCAATTGCATTCTCTGCTCCTTCAAGCGTCTGCGACGTCGGATGCGACTGCATTTGCGCGGTTGCATTTTTGGCATTTCTTACCGCATTCTGTGCCTGGGAAATCGGATTTTGCGTCTGCATGGTGGATTGCTGGTCACGCATGGTCGTCTCCTCCTGCTCATATCTTAATGTTCTTCCTTAATATGAGCTTCTGCTCTTCCGCTTATCCATTCCATCCTTTATACAGTTTAACCCAACTATCCTGCCGCCTTGACCGTCTCTTTCCGGTTTCTTGCCCGCCCGCGTTGGAGCATAAAATAAACCGGCAATCCCGCTAGCGTTATACCAATCGCCAAAAGACTATCCTGCGGATTGTCAAAGATTGTGCTTATTACAACGAAGCCAGATCCGATAATGGCGACAATCGGAATAAGCGGATACAGCGGTACGCTATACACACGCTTTACGTCCCGATTCCGTTTACGCAAAATAAACACCGCAAAAAATGCCTGAATATAGAACAGATATACGGAAAAAATCGCGATTTCCGACAGACGATCCGGATTGCTGATAATCATCATAACAACGGCAAATACGATTTGCAGTGTCGTCGCGTATACCGGAGTACCAAACTTATCATGTACTCTCGATAAAAGACCGGAACCCGGCAACTGTTCACGCTCTGCCATCGCGTACGGCACACGGGGAAACGTTAGAATTTTGCCGTTTAGGCAGCCGAAAATTGAAACCAGGATACCGATGCTAATTAGTTTACCGCCAATATCACCGAACAAAACAGAAGCTGCGGTTCCCGCCGCATTTTCCCCTAACGCTACAACTTTATCAGCCGGAAGCACTTGCAGAAGCGCCACATTCACCAGCAAATAAATGGCTGTCACAAGCGAAAGGCCCGTAATAATGGCGCGCGGCAAAAGCTTGGCCGGATTTTTCATTTCGCCTGCTACAAAACCAACCAACATCCATCCGTCATACGCCCACAAAGTGGCCAAAACGGCAGCTCCTAAACTCACTTCTGTACTAGAAATCCCGCTGCCGATACCCAGTACTTCGTTGTTTCCCTTCCAAATGCCAAACACAATAATTAAAGCAATAGGAATCAGCTTACCGACTGTAGATAACGTCTGTACAATGCCCCCGTACTTCGTACCGATACTATTGATTATGCCCAGAAATACGACGGATCCGATTCCGAGCCATAGCTTCCACTGTCCTTCTAATGAGAATAAATTGGCCAGCAATGAACCAAAATACAATCCGAGCGCGCCAATAATCGCTGGCCCATAAATAATCGTCTGTACCCAGCCGCTTAAATACCCCCATACCTTGCCATACACTTCTTCCAAATATACATACAAACCACCTGTTTTAGGAATCTGAGAACTGACCTCTGCAATGGTGAGTCCGCCCGCCAATGTAATAATGCCGCCCAGTATCCAGGCCCAGAGCGCCATGGTCGAATCGCCTGCATACTCTATGACCTTGCCTGGTTTCATAAATACACCGGAGCCTATAACAGTTCCGATTACAAGCGACATCGCGACCGTAAAGCCAATTTCCTTTTTAAGTTTATTTTCTGTCATCCCCATAATTTTGTTCACCCCACAGGAACACGTGTCTTTCTATAGAATACAAAAACATCATACCACCCTTTTCGGGAATATCTATTTTTCAATTAATTAAAATTATTTTTCTGTAAACTTTTCTTTTAATTCTAACTTTATTTAACGTAATGTGGAAAAAGGCGTGCGCCTTTTTCTCCCCTGGCTCTCATTTCCTCTGTCCCTCTCCTTCTTTCTTCATGATTTTCATAAAAAATGAGTAATTTACAGAGCTTTTCCTTTGTTATACAATAAATTCAAGTTAGTTATTTAAATAACTTAGTATAGAGGTGAAAAAATACTATGGCAAAACCAAATGTCGTATCCAAACGAGACCTGCTGGACTCCGCCAAAACATGCATTGTGGAACAAGGCATGGATAAACTGACGCTCAAAGCCGTGGCGGAGGGTGCCGGTGTAACCCAGGGCACAGTGTATTATCATTTCCGTACGAAAGAGCAGCTCTTGTTCGAAATTGTTAAAGATCTATGCGAATCTTCATGGGAGCAGGTTGAAAACAACGATGCACCCCGTCATCAAAAACTGCAAGAGGCATTAAAAGGAGCACACAAACGATGCACGTCTGATTTGTTTTATCATCAACTCTTCTTCTCTTTACTGGCTTACAGTTTCCAACACGAGAAAACGAAAGAACAGCTAAACAACCTGCTCTCTTTTGAGAATGAAACCTTGTCCAGACAGCTTGCATCATTATGGGACACCTCCCCTGTAGAGGGTGTATCCTTTGACACATGGGGCATCCTGCTAAATGCACTTGTCGACGGACTGGCTATTCAGGCGTTGCTGTCCGATTCATTTCCTGCTGATAAGGTATACAGCGAATTGGAATCGCTCCTTACATACCGGGCAACCAAAAACAAAGAAGAGGAGTGCGAGAAAAAATGAAAAAATTCTCCTTTACCATCTTATGGGCTTTATTCATATGGGCAGGCGCTACATTATTTTTTGTTTTATTCGGCCAACAGGTGCTTATCGAACCTTCATCCAAAGGCTTTTGGCTTGTTCTGTTTCTTCTTGAAGCCGGTACAGCGGTGCTTCTATACATTCTCACCATGCTTTATATCCGGTTTGACCAATCATCGAATGCCGCCATTACATTCGCCATTTGCGGTACGGTCACCGGGCTGTTCCTTGATACTTTTTCTATTTCCAATCATTCATTTCTTTTTGCAGGTTTTTCTAACGGCCAGGTTATTGCTTTCACAGCCTGGATGTCCTTCGCCTATGCATTATATATAGCTATTCCCCTGCTTATTCACTATAGAAGAAGAATATTGAAACAACAAAAAACGAGGCGGCACGGATAGGTAATCCGACCCCTCGTTTTTACGTTTACCGAGAATGCTCCAGCCTTCGTGCAATCACGGACAGGCTGAAATTCACCACAAAATACATAACGGCAATTAGCAGTAGAATCGGAATTACATACGTAATTTTCGTGTTGTAAATAACCTGACCGTTATGCATTAATTCCGGCAGAGCGATGATAATCGCAAGCGACGTATCCTTCAATAAAGAAATGAACTGGCTCACAATCGGCGGAACCATACGACGCAACGCCTGCGGAAGGATAATATAGCGCAGCGTCTGCGTATAATTCAGCCCCGACGCACGGGCAGCCTCGATCTGTCCCTTATCCACCGACATCAAGCCGCTGCGGACAATCTCGGAAATCATCGCAGATTCGAAGATTGTCAGCGCCGCCACCGCCGCGCTGAACACTTCGAGCTTAATACCCACGTCGCGCAAAGCGAAATACACAAAGAAAATAATCAGCAGCAGCGGCAGATTTCGAATCATTTCCACCCATACAAACATGACTTGCGACAATACCGGGATTTTTGTATACCGTATAATCGCAATGATAATTCCGAACACAAAAGACAAAAGAATCGCCAACGCCGCCACTTCAAGCGTCACCAGAAAACCTTCCAGTAAATATTTTATATTCGGCCAGCTATACGCCCCGGCAAAATCCATACGCTACACTCCCTTCTTCCCCTGACTGTTTATGCATGCTTCAAACGGCGCTCGAGCCAATTCACCAGGATGGATAAAGGCACAGTAATTGTTAAATAAAAAACCGCAACCAGAATGTATGTCTCAAATGTGTTAAATGTATTTGAAGATACAATATCTGCATGGTACATTAAATCCATTCCTGCAATGACGCCCAGAATGGACGAGTTTTTCACAAGGTTAATAAACTGGTTGCCGAGCGGCGGAATCACAATCTTAAATGCTTGCGGCAGAATTACATACCACATGGCCTGAATATAGGTCAATCCCGATGCACGGGCCGCTTCCATCTGCCCTTTCGGTATGGAATTAATGCCGGCCCGAATTGCTTCGGAAATAAATGCGGCCGTATACACCGTAAGGCCAAGCGTCCCCGCGGTAAAAGAGTCAATCTGAACGCCGAGTGACGGGAGACCAAAATAAAAGAAAAACACTTGTATTAACAGCGGGGTATTGCGAATGAATTCAATGTAGGAGCGGCCGAGGATAACAAGGATACGAAGCGGCGAAATGCAAAAAATGGCAATGACGGTCCCCAGCGCAAGGCTTGTGATCAGAGAAATCAAACTGATTTTCAATGTCGTAATCAGTCCGCTCATGTACTCGCTGTTATATTCCGTCCAAATCTCAAGTATTGTCTGCAGCATAGGCTTTGTAACCCCTTCTTTCAGATAAGAAAAACCCGCAGGCGCTGCCGCTCATCCTTTTTCCACACAGAAGACAAGCGGCCGCTTTGTGGCCCTTCGGTCGGCACACGCCTCACAAGTTTTTCCTCGATTATTAATGGAAGAAAAGGGCCTGCGGCCACTGCGCCGTCAGGCCCTTTCCCACTTATTTTTTCGGTGGCTTCTCGCCAAACCACTTTTCGTAAATCTTGTCGTATTCACCGGAAGATTTCAGTTCGGAAAGCGTCTCATTTACCGCTTTCAGCATTTCCGCGTCGCCTTTACGCACCGCAATTCCGTACGGCTCATCCGTAAAGAGACCTCCTACGAGCTTGAAGTTCGGGTCTTCTTTCTGCATACCGAGCAGAATGGAGTTGTCAGTCGTCAGCACATCACCCTTCTTAGATTTCAGGGCTGTAAATGCTTCTGCATAGTTCTCATATTCCGTCACTTTCGCTTCCGGAGCTTTCTCGCGAATGTTTTTTGCGGAAGTGGATCCTTTTACGGCAATGACAGTCTTGCCGTTCAGGTCCTGTACGCCGGTAATCGGAGAATCATTCGGCACAAGCAAGGATTGCCCGGCTTCAAAATAAACCTCAGAGAAATCGACTTGCTTTTTGCGCTCTTCCGTAATTGTCATCGTAGCGATAATCGCATCGATGTCTCCATTATCCAGCATTGGAATGCGTGTTTTCGAAGTTACCTCTTTCAATTCGATTTTTGTCTCATCGCCCATTATTTTCTTGGCTACCGCTTTTGCAATATCAATATCGAAACCTTTCACCTGACCATCAGCCGGATCTTTCTTTCCGAAAAGGTTCGTGTCATATTTTACGCCCACAATCAACTTGCCGCGCTCTTTCGCTGCTGCTACGGCACTTTTCTCAGCGCTGCCGCCTTGGGCCGGGGCTCCCTCGCCCGCACCCGCAGGCTTATCCACTTCCTTGCCGCCGCATGCGGCAAGCATCACAGCCATCACCAGCATAAGCACAACACTGAAAACCGACACTTTTTTCTTCATTTGTTTACCCCCTTTTATTTTTAAAATTAATGGTTCAGGAGACGGCTCAAGAAGGTTCGGGCCCTCTCTTCCTTCGGATTCTCGAAGAATGCTTTCGGCTCGCTCACTTCTACAATTTGTCCCTGATCCATAAACACCACACGATCAGCCACTTCTCTGGCAAATCCCATCTCATGGGTAACGACAACCATCGTCATTCCCTCCCGTGCCAGGCTTTTCATAACTTCCAACACTTCTCCAATCATCTCAGGATCAAGCGCAGATGTCGGCTCGTCAAATAACATAATCTTCGGCTGCATGGCAAGGCCCCTGGCAATCGCCACCCGCTGCTGTTGGCCGCCGGAAAGCGCGCTCGGATATGCATCCGCCTTATGCGTCAGACCAACCTTCTCCAGATAATACCGCGCTGTCTTCTCGGCTTCCGCACGCGCAACTCTGCGTACCTTGATAGGAGCCAGGGTAATGTTCTCCAGCACGGTCATGTGCGGATACAAATTAAAATGCTGAAACACCATGCCAATCTCCTGGCGCAAAACATTCAAATTCGTTTTCCGGTCATGGACATTTATTTTATCGACAATCAACTCACCGCTTGAAATTTTCTCCAGATGGTTAATACAGCGGAGCAACGTCGACTTTCCGGAACCTGAAGGTCCTATAATGACCACAACTTCCCCCTCGGAAATCGTTAAATTAATATTCTGCAGCACATGGAAATTGCCATAGTATTTATCTACTTGGCGAAACTCGATCACTATGTACCTCCATAAAATCTTGGTTTTATTTCCTATACTTCCTTGATAATACTATAATTGATTGATAATTGTAAATATTTTATTTATAAAAAAATTCAATTATTAAATATCTATAATTAATAAAGGATTAATAAAAAATATTTACCTTAATTGATTTGTAAATAAAGAAAGAGCTGCGCATACTGCACGCAACTCGTAGAGGAGCATTTATACTGTATCTTTGTACTGCCATTACTCAACACTCGCTCGTTTCTGCACTATACCCAGCAGGAAGTCAGCAATAATTGCAAGCAATGCCGCGAGAATGGCGCTTGAGTAAATTCTAATGGGATCACGTAAATTGATACCTGAATAAATTTCTTTCCCAAGTCCTTCTCCACCAATAAATGGAGCAAGGGTAGCAACTCCTATGGCAATGACAGCTGCAATTCGAATTCCTGCTACGATAAACGACAAAGATAGCGGGATTTGAACCTTTGTCAGTAATTGAAATGCCGTCATACCAACACCCCTTCCCGCCTCTATTGCCCCTTTATCCACTTCCTTAAGTCCAACATACGTGTTTCGTATAATGGGTAGCAGTGAATAGAGAAACAGACCAATTACAACAGAAGTAAAGCCAATACCAAAAAAGACCATCAGAACCGCTAACATCGCAAGACTTGGAAATACTTGAATTAAGTTTGCAACTGCTAAAATCACGGGTGCTGTCTTTTCTTTTCTGGCTGCAAGAATACCCAGAGGAATACCGACGACAAGAGCCAGCACCAGTCCTGTAAACACCATGACTATATGTTGAAAAGTTAAAGCCAGCAGTGTATCCCAATTGTTTTGAAGATATCTCAGAACATCATTAAAAGTAATGTCGCTCATTGTTTCACCTCCGCTTTAAAAGACCCTGCTTTTCCAGAAATTCTTTCGCAACATCCTTAGGATCACGTTTTTTAAGATCGACTTCCGCATTCAGCATTCGAATCGTATCCAAATCGATTTTGCCGATTAATGGCTTTAATGCCGGTTCGATTTCCGGATATTGTTTTAACGTCTCCTTCAGCACAATGGGTGACGCCAGATACGGCGGGAAGAACTTCCTGTCATCCTCCAATGTCACAAGGTTGAATTCTTCAATCCGCGGGTCCGATGAATAGGCAAGAACAATGTCCACGTCTTTACTCTGCACAGCCGTATACACAAGATTGATTTCCATCGGATTCAATTGTCCGAATGTAAGCCCGTATGTTTTAGAAAATGCATCATAACCATCGTCTTTACGCTCTAACCATGCAGTATCTACGCCCAGTTTCATGTCTTGAGAAATCCCTTTGAGGTCGGAAATTTTCTTCAAATTGTACTTTTCCGCCACATCTTTCCGTACTGTAAACGCATATGTATTTTCAAACCCTAAGGGGTCCATCCATGTAATCCCATAGTGCTTATCAAACCCTTTTTTGGCCTGTTCTAACACGTTTTGCGGATCTTTTGAAGGTTTAACCGGAAACCAACCGTTAAAAATTTCTCCTGTATATGCCGTACCCATCTGTATCTCATTTTCTTTTATTGCATTAATAACAAAAGGACTTGATAAAAGATCAGTTTTTACATCAACATTAATATCGCTCCGGTCTTCAATCAGATACTTGTACATATAGCCTAAAATTTTAGTTTCAGTAAACGTCTGAGTTCCGACTGTAACTGACTTGCCCTGCGTACAGCCTCCAAGGAGGAGCAGTAAGGAGAGAAAGGCAGCCACAAGCGTTATTTTTTTCATTTGATAGCAACCCCCCAGTGTTAGGCAAAGTTATTTTTAGAGTGTTGTCGTTTTGTAACCATTTTCTCAAAGAGGGCAAGTACAAAATCAACTACCAGGGCCAGTACCATCGCCAGGACAGCCGACGCGAAGATCAATGGTTTGTCATAAACAGCCAATCCCCCGACAATAAGTTCTCCCAGCCCTCCTGCACCAATTACCGTAGCCAGTGTTGCCCAACTGATAATGTAAACCGTAGTTAAGCGTATACCTGACATAATGTAACGAACAGCGATAGGTAATTCAATTTTAAATAATCTCTGGCTGGGACTATACCCTACTGCCTTTGCCGCTTCAATAATCCCCGGATCAATTGACTGAAATCCGGAATAGGTGTTCCGTAAAATCGGCAGCAAAGAGTATAAAAAAAGCGTAATAACCGCAGGCGTCGTTCCAATACCTATAAGAGGAATGAGAATAGCCAGCAGCGCCAGACTCGGAATCGTCTGGAAAATGTTTGTAATGGTAAATGACAATGTCCGAACCCACCCAGACGATGTTTTAGCCAGGTAAACCCCTAGAGGAATAGCAACAAGGCACCCCAACAGCATCGCACCTACAGAAAGCATAATGTGCTCAAGCAAGGCGTTATAAAGATCTGACCACCGCTCAATAAAAACTAACATATACCGTTCCATCTCTTACACCCCAATCCCAGGCGAAGGATAAACTTCTGACATATGCCCGACAAGGCTCCCTCTTGTTATTACACCAAGTAAAGTGCCCCCCTCATTTACAACCGGTACATACGCGAGTTTGTTCTCATCCACAATTTCAATGACTTGCGTTAGCATGGTGTCCGGTCCCACTACGTAAGCAAATGGACGAAGAATATCACCAACCCGCTTCGTTTCATCTTTATATTGGCTCAATACATCATAAATGGTGATATATCCTTGCAATTTATCACCTTCATCAATAACAATTAACGTGTCAACTTTCCTGCTCTCCATAATCTTAATGGATGCAGCCAGTCCGCGAGTCGGGTAAGTAGTAACTGGTTTTCTAATCATTACTTCTTCGGCAGTCGGGATTTCCTGTACTTGCTTAAGACGTTTTGTACCAATAAATTCTTTAACAAAATCGTTGGCCGGATGCCGTAAAATTTCTTCGGGCGAACCCTGTTGAACGACGGTACCGTCTTTCATCAACACGATTTTGTCAGCAATTTTCAAAGCCTCGTCCATATCATGAGTAACAAAAACAATCGTCTTTTTAATGTCTTTTTGCAAACGGATAAGCTCATCTTGCAGTTGTTCGCGGCTAATCGGATCAAGTGCACTAAACGGTTCATCCATTAAGATAACAGAAGGTTCCGCTGCCAATGCCCTGGCTACTCCAACGCGCTGCTGTTGTCCACCGCTAAGCTCTGACGGGTACCGCTCGCGGTATGTTTCCGGCTCCAGTCCAACAAGGTTCAGCAACTCATCCACTCGTTTATCCATCCGTTCTTTATCCCATTTAAGCAACCTGGGAACAACCTGGATATTTTCAGCAATCGTCATATGCGGAAAGAGCCCTACACTTTGAATAACATATCCAATGCCTCTTCTTAACTCAACGGGATCGATAGCAGAAACATCTTTACCGTTAACCAATACTTTTCCTGAAGTAGGATTAATCAAACGATTAATCAATTTCATTGTGGTAGTTTTTCCGCAGCCGCTTGGGCCAATAAAAACAGTGATTTCGCCGCTCTTGCATTCTAGATTTACTCCTTTAAGAGCGACGTATCCATCGCTGTACCTTTTATGTACATTTTCGAATTTAATCATATAATTAAACCACCTTCTCCCTGGTTAATGAACGCTTCTTCTCAAATAAAATAAGCTATCTCTTATGTAATAAATACAAGGAAATAGCTTACATTAAGATATTTCCACCCCTCCTTCCTGTTGAAACCGGTATTTTCTTCCATAAAAAACGGAGCAGCAGCGCTCCGGTTATACTTCGACGTATATTTCATCATTGAAGTGGGGATAGTCAGCTTACTTCTTTAAAAAATGGCTTTCCCGTCACCGCCGATACAGGCGTCCGAGTCAAAAACTCTGCTACGGATTTGATATCTTTGGCGAATACCCTGTCTTCTGCCAGCGGTGCCGTTACCTGACGCGCCATCACATGGAATTGTTTCGTTTTAGCGGCCATTTTCTCAACCCCCTGATAGTCCGCCGCCTGCAGCGCGCAAATAAGTTCGATGGATAGGACGTTCCGGCAATTTTGTACGATTTTGTATGCATGGCGTGCAGCAATCGTCCCCATGCTGACATGGTCTTCCTGATTGGCGGAGGACGGAATCGAGTCAACGCTGGCCGGATGCGCGAGCGTCTTGTTCTCGGAAACAAGTGATGCGGCACAATATTGAAGAATCATTGCCCCGGACTGCAGGCCCGGCTGCGGACTTAAGAAAGCAGGTAACCCACTTAACTGCGGATTCACCATCCGCTCAATCCGGCGTTCCGAGATGTTCGCCAGCTCTGCCATGGCAATCTTCAGGAAATCCATGGCCAGCGCAATCGGCTGTCCGTGAAAGTTCCCTCCTGAGATGACTTTGTCGCCATCGTCAAAAATCAACGGATTATCAGTTGCAGCATTCATCTCAATCTCCAGCTTTTCCTTCACATAGCCCAGTGCCTGCCACGAAGCACCATGCACCTGCGGGATACAGCGCAATGAATATGCATCCTGTACGCGAAGCTGGCCCTGTCTGGTAGTAAGCTGGCTATCGCTCAAATAGTCGCGCATCCTCTTTGCCACCGCAACCTGCTCCGGATAGCCGCGCGCGATATGCACCTCTTCCGCAAATGCGTCCGTAATCCCGCGCAAGCCCTCCATTGTTACTGCAGCAATAAGCTCTGCCTGGTATGCGAGCTGTTCGGCTTCCAGATATGTGACTACACCCATGGCAGTCATTGCCTGTGTTCCATTAATCAGCGCCAGGCCTTCTTTTGCCGTGAGGGTAAGCGGCTCGATGCCCTCCGCCCGCAGTGCGGTTATAGCCGGAACAACTTGCCCTTTATAGAAAACTTCGCCTTCCCCCACCAGCGCAAGCGCCAGATGCGACAGCGGAGCTAAGTCGCCGCTGGCACCAAGCGAGCCCTGCCGGGGAATAACGGGATGAATTCGACAGTTTACCAGTGCGAAGAGGCATTCTATCACTTCCCGGCGAACGCCTGAGTACCCTTTGAGCAGCGCATTCGCCCGCAGCAGCATCATCGCCCGCGACACCGTCTCGGGAAACGGATCTCCCACGCCGCATGCATGGCTGCGGATTAAGTTAAGCTGCAGCTTCTCCACATCTTTTTGATCGATCAATACATCGCTGAGCTTGCCGAAGCCGGTATTGATACCGTAGACGACCTTGTTCTCCGCCACGATCTTCTCTACGGCGCGCCGGCTTTCCTCGACACGCTTCATGCTTTCGGCTGACGCTTCTACCTGCTCGTAATCATACAGGACGCTTTGCACCTGTGGTAATGTTAAAGAATGACCATTCAATGTAACCATATGTTGCACTCTCCTTCTTCCAGGCAAACAAAAAGGGGACTACACATGCTCAAATAAAGCGGCATAGACCGCCTTGCTTAAGCAATATGTAGCCCCCTGTCATCTGTTCGCTATGGGCTGATTATTAGACATTCAAATATGATTGATTCCAAGACCCATTGTCTCGTGTTCCAGGCCGCGCACCGGCGCGCCGATCGTGCCATACAGCGCCACGGCAATCCATTCGCCTTCATGTTCGCTGTCGTATGGCCTGCCACGTACGATGGCGAAGTTCAGACCAACCGTACGAAGCACGGTACCCAACTGGACCTGCCCCCGCGTCACACCTTGCATCGCTTCAATAATGGCGTGATAAAGCGCGTGCGTCTCCCTGTAATGAGAACCGTTGATAATCTGCTCTTTCTTGGCGGCAGTTTCAATGGCGGCCACCACTTTGTGCGCATCCATTGAGCCTACTTTCCCTTTGCAAAACTGATATCCTAACTTCTCTGCCTGCGCAAAAGGAAAAGACGCCGCTTCAACCTCGTCTTCTTCCAGCAAAGCCAGCTGCATCGCCAGCTTGCCGATACGGTGTTCAATTCGCAAAGACACGTGTGTACCACTCGCTATCTGTAGCTGACTTCCATTTCACTTCTATTACCAATATATAAATCCGTCAGAAAATAGTCAACATTTTCCCATCTAATTCCACGGTTTCGGAAAGGAAAAGGAGAATCGGCAGCATGCGGTACACGATTCTCCTCCCTCTCCTATTGTCTGACTTCCACTTTGGCATGATCGAACAGCAATGCCACGTTGTTCGTAATGACACGGTCATTCTTTTTCAAACCGCTCGTAATCAATGCCTCCGCACCCTGTTCGCCGCCTTCTTTCACTTCCACACGCTTCGCTTCGCTGCCCTCAAGTACATATACATACGCATGGCCCTTCTCTTTTACAACTGCTGAAGCCGGAATGACAATACCACGGCGAGCATCAGGCGCCAGAATACGTACTTCTGCCAGCATGCCCGATTTCAATTTCAAATCCGGATTCGGCACGGTGATCTGTACCGGGTATCCTTTTCCTTTTTCATCAAGCGGGCTAACGCTTTTCACCGTTCCGGTCGTTACATAATCGAACGCCGCCGCTTTCACCTGCACCTGACTGCCCGGCTGCACATTATTAACCTGATCCGCCGGCAGGTATGTCAGTACGGTTACGCTGTTCAGATTAGCCACGACAAGGACCGGAGCCTGGGCGGATACCATCTCGCCAATCTCCGCATTCTTGGCGCCGATAATGCCATCTATCGGAGAGACAACCGTAGCGTCGTTTAGTGCATCGCGTGCGATCTCTGCTCCTACCTGAGCTTGCTTCAACGCCTGGCGGCTTGCCTCGATGGCTGCCGTGCTCTGCGCTACCTCAATTTGTTTCTGTGCATTCGCATATCCACCGCTCGCATTCTGATAGCTGGAAGATGCAGTATCATAGCCTTTCTGCGCGGTAGCAAGCGCCTTTTTGGCCGCGGCCAGTTTCTCGCGTGCATTCGTGCGAGCGATTTCCGCGCTGCGGTAAGCCGCCTTTGCGTTTACGAGAGCTGTCTCCGCCTGATCAAGCTGCACCTGGGAAGCCGCCCCTTGTTCAAACAACTGCTTCATCCGGTCACGATTCACCGTAGCGTCCCGCAGCGCCTGCTGCGCTTTATCGAAAGACGTATCGGCGTCCTCCACCGCATGGGCGGTTTGCTCAAGCGCACTTTGTGCCTGCGTAATGGCCCCTTGAGCCTGAATCATGCTATTCTTGGCCTGCAGCATGCCGCTCTTCGATTGCACGGCTCCGCCGGTTGCCTGGATAACGCCTGATTCACGGGCCATTTCCGCCGTACGTATGCCCGCCTGCGCCGCCGATACTGCGGCTTCCGCTTTCACTACGGCATTCTTCAAATCTTTATCTTCCAGCCTAAACAGCACCTGTCCTTTTTTCACCCGCATACCGACTTCTACGGGCATTTCTGCAATTTTCCCCGGAATTTTCGGTACAATATTAACCTTTTGGTCCGGCATTACTGTTCCGGTATATACTTTACCGCCAAGTGCGCCTTCCTGCGCCTGGGCTGTTCGGACAAAAACCGGCGCTTCTGGGCCGGTGGCTTCTTTTGCGCTTGTCGTACAGCCGGCCAGCGCAAAGGCTCCCAGCAGTAGATAGACGACCGCTTTCGTTCGCTTTGCTTTTCTCATCTTTTTTCCCTTTCTTTCTCTTAACCTCTATTTCGCCTGCACTTGTGCCTGCGGCGCTTTCTTTTTCTGCTTAAACAAGAATACGAGCGGAATGGTAATAAACAGCGGAATGGCGGAAATCACAAACGTATCCGCAATGGCCCATGTTAAAGCCTCCCGCTGAATCACGCCCCCAAGTGTAGTGATCGCGCTTGTCCCAAGTATACTTTGAAAATATTGCATGCCCTGGTCGGTCACGGACTCGCTGATATGCTGCGCATGCAGCGCGGCCCGCTGCTGCATAATCGCGGTCAATACGGCAATGCCAAACGACCCAGCCACCTGCCGGATAAGGTTGGAGAGCGAGGACGCATTTCCAACCTGCTGCGGCGCTACGGCATTCATGCCTGCAGTAGATAACGGCATCATACAGAGACCGATGCCGATGCCGCGAATCGCAAGAACCGTCTCCAGCCACCCGAACGACGTATCGACCGTCAAACGGTGCAGCTCATACGTCATGACACTCATTAACGTAAGGCCCGTAAGCCCAAGCGGAATGACGCCCACCTTGTCAAACAGGCGGCCTGCCACCGGCATCATCACCGCCATTGCAACCGCCTGCGGAATCAGGATGATACCGGTATCGATCGCCGATACACCCTGGATGTTCTGAAGAAAAATCGGCGTCAAAAATACCCCGCCAAAAAGTCCGACCGTAACCAGACTTGCAGAAATGACGCTTAACGTATAAGTAAAATTTTTAAATAAGCTTAAATCAATGATTGGATGTTCCTTGCCTGTCTCCACCCAAAGCAAAAATACAAACGACCAGAAAGAGATGAACAGCAGGGCTACGATTTCAAACGAGGTCCAGCCTTTCGACTGTCCATTGCTCAACGCATACAGAAGGGTTCCCGCCGAAACAGCAGCCAGCACGAAGCCCCATGTATCGAACTCTCTACCCTCTATTCTTTCCGTCTCTTTCAGCAGCACCGATACGAGCACAATTGCAAGCAGCGCCACCGGAATGTTGATAATAAACAAAAAACGCCAGTTAAACCACTCGATTAAATACCCGCTCAGCGTCGGTCCGACAGCCGGCGCCACCATGGCCGAAATCCCCCACAATCCGAGCGCCATCCCAATTTGCTCGCGCGGCATAATCTTGTAAATAATCGACATGCTTATTGGCATAATGACACCGCCGCCCAATCCGGCGATAATGCGCGCGACAATCAAAGACGTGTCGCTCCAGGCCACAGCGCAAAGCAACGTACCTGCCGTAAATACGCTAAGTGAAATAATAAAAAACTTCTTATAGCCAAGCCGATCTCCCATATACCCGCTAATCGGAATGATAACGCCGGAAGCCAGCATATATCCGGTCAATACCCATTGAATCCGGTCAGTCGTCGAACCGAATACATTCGTCAGCTTGGGAATCGCCACATTGATTAGACTGTTGTTCAAGATGGCGACAAAAGCTCCGACGATGACGGCGATTAACGCAAGCCAGCGATAGCCCGGCGTTTCGGCGGGAGGAGCGGCGGAAGCAGTTGCGGAAGCACTCACATCCATTCCTCCCCGCTATGTAATATGGACTTTAACTTCCACGTTCGTGCCCGGGATCAATTCCATATCTTTCGGTTTGTTGATGGTGATTTCAACCGGGATTCGCTGAGTTACCTTATTGAAGTTACCACTGGTATTGGTTGCCGGTATAAGGGAAAATGTAGAGTTCGAAGCTTTTCCGATTTTTCTCACCTTGCCTGTAATCGTTTTTCCGTTTAGGGCATCCAGCGTGACATCCACAGTTTGACCCGGGTGGATTTTGGAAATATCTGTTTCTTCGATGTTTGCGGATACGTACAGGTGGTTCATATCCATCATCATCGCTACCGGCTGACCGGGTGTGCCCATCTCATGTTCTTTCGTATAAATTTTTACGACTGTACCGTCGATAGGAGCACGCAATACAGAACGGCTGACCATGCTTGGATCCATATTAGCGGGATCTTGTTCTGCGATGGCATCGTTTTGCCTCAAAATATCTCCTTCTTCGACATGAATCCGCATTATTTCCCCGGCAATTTGCGGCATAATTCGATATTGGTCACCTTGAATCCGCGCATCTTCTGTTTTAACGTAATGCGCATCCTGGTACCAGTAGTAGTAACCAATGCCCCCTCCGCTGATGATCATTGCCGAAAGAAGAATCCATAATATTTTCTTTCGATTCATTCTTCTCCCTCTTTCTCTCTTTAACTTTCTCTATCTAAATATTTCGTGTTTGAATTTTCTTCTCTTCCAATCTCTCTTTCAAATGATCGGCTAACAATTGCAACGACCGTACGATAGTTTGCGCTTCTTCTTCATTCATGCCCGAAAACATACCGTCGAAATAGTTATCTTGCAGGACGGGCACTGCTTTACGAACGTCATCGAATTTCTCCCCGAAGTTGACCCAAACGACACGGCGGTCTTGCTCATCCCTAATGCGTCGAACGTATCCGTTTTCCTCAAGCCGATCTACAATACCTGAAACTGTGCTATTGGAAAGCCCCACCTGTTTACTAATATCTGATATTCGCTGCGGTTCATGTTTGAGGCAACGAAGCACAAGAAGCTGCGGACCTGTAATATTGAAAGCAGCAAGCTCACTGGCCAACAATTCAAAGAAGGTATGATTAATCTGCCGTATAAGAAGACGAATCTGCCTGGATGCGTTCTGCATAGCTCTCTCCTTTCTGTATAAAATGTTTCTCCTCCTAATATTTCGTATACGAAATATCTAAAATAGATTATAGCAGGAGAACAAAAACTTACAAGACAAAAGTTGCTGCCCAATTGAAAAATAAAAAGCCCTGTTTACAAAACAGAGCTTAGGGCTTTTCATCCTACTTACAATTTCTGATAGCAGTATCATTATGCTTCTTTCTTCGTCAATCCAAGCATACGATCCGGATAGTTCGTACAAATCTGCAGTTCAGGATGAAGGTCCATTACCCGGCGAATGTGTTCCGGGTCGTCTATGGTCCAGGCAATCATCGTATAGCCTTGCTCAATCATTTCTTTTACAAAGTCCTGCGTCAAATACGGATAAGGAATGGATAGAACAGATGCACCGGTCTCTGCCATTTGTTCATGCAGTAACGTCGACTTTCCCCCAAAAATTAATCCTTTTGTCAGCGAAGGCGCAAGCCTATGCACCCGCTTCACTGCATCGTGGTCGAATGACGTGATATATACCTCATTCTCCATTCCGTATTTGTATACCAGCTCTACCACTTTTTCTTCAAGCCCCGGGTACATGTCGCCTGCCGTTTTTAATTCAATGTTAAGCAGAACTTTGCCGCGTACCTCCGCCAGCACTTCCTCTAACGAAGGAATTCTCTCATCTGTGAACGCTGAACCGAACCATGAGCCGGCATCAAATCGCTTTAATTCTTCCAACGTATAGTCTTTTACCGTACCGTCTGCCTTTACCGTTCTTCCCAATGTAAAATCATGCATTAAGACAGGTATACCGTCTTTTGAAAGCTGTACATCGATTTCCATTCCGCGAATTTCGGAATGCTGCAGTACCAAACGAACAGCCACCATCGTGTTTTCCGGAGCCCGGCCGGACCAGCCCCGATGAGCCATGCAAAGATTCATTGTTCTATCCTCCCGTTTCCTTAAAATATAAACCGGGAGAAAATATAGTCCTCCCGGTCATCAATTATGCCGTTCTCTTACGTTTATTTCCTCAATATTTTCTCCGCTTTCTTCTCGATTGCCGCCATCGCCTCATCTGCCGTAGCCTGGCCAAGCATTGCGCGCTGGAGCTCACCCATAATGACTTCCTGCAGTTCATTATAACCCGGCGCCATCGGACGCGCTTTTGCGTACTCGAGTTGATTGACTGCCACTTTCAAGTTCGGTCTTTCTTTATATACATCCTGCATTTGCTTGGATTCTACAGCTTCTGTCGTAACCGGCATGTACCCGGAAGCGAGCGACCAATCGATTGTTTGCGGCGTGTCAGTCATCCATTTTATGAATTCCCATGCGGCTTTTTTCTCTTCATCAGAAGATTTCGCCAGCATCACCAGGTTCGCGCCGCCGGTCGGTGCGCCATATGTTTTTCCGGCCGGCAGAAACGCCGTCCCCACATCGAATGTAGCGCTCGATTCAAGCATTTTCAAATCGCCGGTCGATGTAAAAATCATGCCGACCCGTTTGTTCAGAAAATCCTGCTTCGCCACATCCCATGCGTTATATTTCTCGCCCGGAGGGTTTTTCATGATGCCTTCCTTCACCATGCTGCTCCACAGATTCAGCGGCGCTTTGCCCGCCCCGTTATTGATGGCAAGCTGCTTGCCGTCTTCGCTCAGAATACTTCCGCCGTTTTGAAAAACAAGCGCTTCATAGAACCAGATATCAATCGGTGTAGAGAAACCGTATGTTTGCGTTTTGCCGCCTTCTTTTTTCGTCAGCTTGCGCGAGTATTCGATCAGCTCATCCCACGTTTTCGGGCCGGCCGGGTCGAGTCCGGCTTCTTTCAGCATATCACGGTTTACGTACAGAAGCGGAGTCGAGCGGTTAAACGGAACGGCATACAGCTTGTCTTTCCAGTATGAGTTGCCCATCAGGCCCGGAATGTATTTTTTCTCCATATCTTTTGCGTACTGTCCCAAGTCTTCAAGTACTTTCGCATCCGCGAACGTGCCTACAACACCCGCTTCCACCATCGTCACGTCAGGCTGGTTGCCTGCACTTACAGCAGACAGTACTTTCGCATGGTTCTGGTAGTAATCGCCCTGATATGCCGGTTTTACAACAATATCTTTGTGTGTTTCGTTAAATTTCTTTACCATTTCTTCAATTTTTTTGCCGTTATTTCCGCCAAGCGCATACCAGAAGTCGATTTCTACCGGTTTGCCGTTCCCGGCTCCGGCCGACTTGTCCCTTTCCGCCGCTTCGCCTGTTTTGGAAGCGGATTGGCTGGAACATCCCGCCACAAGCAGCGACACACTCAACAACACCATCAGAAAAATACCGGTCCACCTTTGCATGTCTGATTTCCCTCCTGGATTTCTTTATAATTTTATTAGGAACAGAGGTCCTATAAAACATCCAATACTATTTGGATTGATATACAAATGCATTGATGATATGCCGCTGCGCGAAAAAGAAGATAATAAGAATCGGGATGATAAGAATCATGTTTCCGGCCATAATAATATGCCAGAACACATCCCCTTCGTTCGACTTCATCATCGCTATTCCGAGCGGAAGCGTGCGCACTTGTTCATCATTCGTCATAATAAGCGGCCAGAAATAGTCATTCCAGTGATAAATAAAACTGAACAACCCGAATGTAACAAGCACCGGTTTGGCCATCGGGGCCATTACAGTCCACATAATTCTCCACTCGCTTGTATTATCCAGCCGGGCCGCTTCAATGACTTCATCCGGTACTTGCATGAACGCCTGCCGCAGCAGGAAGATACCGAATGCGCTCGCCCCATAAGGTAGAATGAGTGACCAGAGCGTATTTACCAGGCTCCATTCGCTCATAAACACATAAATCGGCAGAAAAATCACCTGGGGCGGAATCATTAAAGCCACCAGCGTTAATCCGAACAGCACGTTTCGTCCTTTGAATTTATATCTTGCAAACGCATAGGCGGCAGGTACGGCTGTCAACACCTGCAGCACCAGAATGGCCGCGGCCACAATCAGACTGTTGACGAGATATGTGAGAAACGGACCCGAATTCCAGGCAGCCGCAAAGTTTTCAATCTGCCATCTCTCCGGCAGAAGTGCCGGGGGGAAGCGAAACACCTCCGGCATCGTTTTGAAGGCGGTTAGCGCCATCCACAGGAACGGGAAGGCGAAAATCAGCACCACCGCCAGCAGAGCCAGCCATTCCATCGTTTTGAATATATACAATCGAAGCAAATACACCGTAGCTTCTCCTTTCTTCCGGCATTAACGGTAATGCACCCGCCGGGACATGAACGCAAAGTGAGTGAGCGTCAGCAGACCGACCAGTGCCAGCAGGAGAACGGAAGCGGCGGAAGCAAGCCCTCCGTTGAAGAAATCCATCCCCTGTTCATAGATATAGTAGACGAGCATGTTGGTGCTGTTCACCGGCCCTCCCTGCGTCATAATGGCAATCGTATCGAACACTTGAAAAGAAGAAATCGTGTTGATGACCAATAAAAAGAAAATCGTGGGTGACAGCATGGGAACTGTAATTCTGTATAACGTCTTAAGACGGGGGGAGCGATCCAGCTCTGCCGCCTCATAAATATCGCGCGGAATGCTCTGCAAACCGGCGATAAATACAATCGTGTTATAGCCGACTACTTTCCATACGCTGACCAGCACAAGGGACAAGAGCGCGCTTTTCGTATCGCTAAGCCACTCATATGCGGGCAAGCCTATCGCTTCTAGTCCCGCATTCAGCAATCCGTACTGCGGGTCCATCATCCACATCCACAGCATAGACACGGATACGAGCGAGATAATATGCGGGCTGAAAATCGTCCCCTGGATTATGCCGTAGATTTTTGCTTTCCGGTTCAGCCACAGTGCCAGGAGGAATGCAAGTCCGATGCCCAGCGCTACCGTCAGTACCGTAAAGACAGTCGTGTTTACTATCACCTGATGGAAATCTTGTTCCTGAAACAGATCGGTGAAATTGGCAAACCCGACCCACTCTTTTTCTTCCGGATTCAAAAGTGACCAATCATGAAAGCTAAGATAAATTACGTATCCGATCGGATAGAAAAAAAATACGATAAAAAACAGAAGTGCAGGCGCTACATACGCATAAGGGCGAAGCTTCTCCCAGCGTTCCACCAGTGAATACGGCCGGGGTTCCACCTGCGTATGCATCGGCTCGAAAATTTCCGCTTCCGACTTCGCTACCGCTTCGTTTCGCATCTATGCGATTCCCCCCACTACGGCACTTGCGACACCGCGGATTTTTTCTCCGGTAATCCTCGCACCCGTCGCTTTATCGAAGAAATACAACTGCTTGACGTCTACGAACACCCGGACATTCGTGCCAATTTCGATAATGCTTTCCGTATTGCCTTTGACAATGACACGCTCATCGTCTATCTGTACGTAATACAGCAATTCCGAACCGAGAATTTCGCGGGATACGAGCGTTCCGTTAAGCGTAAGCCCGGCATCAGCAGGAGGACCTGCGTCCTTTTGCACATGAATGTTCGCTTTCTCGGGACGGAACCCGATAACACAGGACGGTTGATTGCGTGCAGCGATAATGTTCATCGCCGGAGAGCCAATGAACTGGGCAACAAACAGATTTTTTGGCATCGAATATAAATCAATGGGAGAAGCAACCTGCTGAATCTTACCGTTATTCATAACGACAATCTGATCTCCCATCGTCATCGCTTCTACCTGATCGTGCGTCACATAGATAAACGTCGTGCCCATCTGTTTATGTAAAGCCGTCAGTTCTACCCGCATCTGATTGCGCAGCTTGGCGTCCAGATTGGATAGCGGCTCATCCATGAGGAATACTTTCGGCTTCTTCACCATGGCACGCGCCAGCGCCACCCGCTGCCGCTGACCGCCGGATAGCTGGGAAGGCTTACGGTGCAGATAATCAGTCAGTCCGACTACTTCCGCAATCTCTTCTACCTGCCGCTTCGTTTCGGCACGGGAAATACCGCGGTTCCGCAGGCCGAATCCGATGTTATCGAATACGCTCATCGTCGGATACAGCGCATAATTCTGGAATACCATCGCGATATCGCGTTTTCCGGGCGGTACGTGATTGACTTGTTCATCTCCGATCCACAGCTCGCCTCCTGTTATTTCTTCGAGTCCTGCAATCATGCGAAGTGTAGTCGATTTGCCGCAACCGGAGGGTCCGACCAGCACGGTAAACGATCCGTCCGGTATCGTTAAATCCAGATTCTCGATGACGGTTTGGCTCTCATATGCTTTCGTAACTTGCTTCAATATGACCTGGGCCATGTCGTCTTGACTCCTTTCATATCGTCTCCGGTTCCTCTTTGACCAGAGAAAACAAGTTCTTCTGCTGTCGTATGTACGGCATCTACAACCGAATCCCGGCTATCAAGCAGCGTCCCATCCAAATCAAACAACCGACAGCGGATATGGTTCACCGGCTACTCTCTCCTTCCATAAATGGTGGCTTCCCATCGACACGGCAATCGCTCCGTAGCACAACGCTTTCATTACCTGCTCCCGATTCGAAATCAGTCCTCCGGCAATAATCGGTACAGCGATTTGTTTGCGAAATTCGGTGATAAATTCAGGAAGAAGCGCAGGCATAATCTCTACCGCATCCGGTTCCGTCTCCTGGACGGAAAAAAGGGTGGATTTAACGGCGTCACTATCGACAAGAAAGAAACGCTGGACGGTGATCAACCCATGCTTTTTCGCCTGCTTCACCAAATGGTTGCGGGTAGTGATGATACCGTCCGGTTTTACGCATCGGGCCAAAAACGCGATGCCTTCTTTATCCTGGCTCATGCCACCGATGCGTTCCGGATGGATAAGCACCGGAATACCATGCGCTTTATAAAGCTGTACGTACCGTGCAATGCTACCAACATTTCCAACCGATAGAACGACAGCACCCACATCGGCTTTTAACGCTTTCTCCAGTAACTTCTCCTCTTTGACTGACGCAATCTTTCTACTGCTTGCAAGTCCTGCATAAAAATCGGCGCGATTCACGACTTGCCTCCTTTCAAATAAAAAAACCTTAAATAGAATTACAGCACGCAGGCCGCGCTTGTCCTTATGCGGCTCTTCTTGTAAGTTCTATTTGAGGTTTCTCCCTGGACTCCAACCCTGGCGTATTTACTTGTTACTTAAATCATACAACTGTATTGTTATAGCAGAATGAATAGACTGTTAAAGAAATGTATTTCTTTGTAAAAAAGGCGCCGGCCTGTTTTTCTTCCAAACAGACTGGCGCCGGATCCATTTATTATGTCATTCTTTACTTCTTTTTGTTCTCCTCATAGTTCTCTTTCTGCATAGCCAATTCTACTTCTTTATACTTTTGAATTACGGGGTACTTCTTCCTGTCTTCCTCTGAAGTTTTCCCGAGAACAATATCGTTTGGCATTTCCTTTAACCCTTTTTCCAATTCCGTAAGAACCTCAAGCACGTCTTTATCTTTTGTCCTTGCTTTCGCTTCCTTAATTTGCTCAAGTGCGTACGGGGGTTGACCATCGCCTCCGTTTAAAACAAACAGTGTCACTATATCATCTTTTTGCCAATCGTAAAGCTCGTTCTCTTTTTTGACCTGGTAACTGTTCAGACTGAAGTACCCACTTTCATCCGCTTTATAAACCGTACCATTCTTATATTCGAATGTTAACTCCATCAAGTCGTACTTAACTAAATTCTCCTGTGGCAGCTCTTGTTGCGTATATTTCGTATCGAATTTCTCAGAAATCCGTTGCAGTCGCGGATCAGAGAATGTTAGTTTTTCTTCCTTTGGAGCTTGCTGGTTTTGTTCCTGCTTCGGCTGTCCCGATTGCTGTGGCTGCTCTGCACATCCGATAATTCCAAACAGACTGCATGCAAGTACGCCATATAATAAACCTTTTGCTATTTTCATAATGAATCCCCTTAGCTCCATTCGCTATTCTGTTACAAATAACTTCAAATATTGCCCATAGCCTTCTTTTTCGAGATCTTCTTTCGGAATAAAGCGCAGTGCGGCGGAGTTAATACAATAACGTAATCCGGTCGGAGCCGGACCATCGTCGAATACATGGCCCAGATGCGAGTCAGCCTCTTTGCTCCGCACTTCGGTGCGAATCATAAAATGGCTGTAGTCAGGCCGTTCTTCAATGCTCTCTTCGTTCAGCGGCTTTGTAAAGCTTGGCCAGCCGCAACCGGAATCAAACTTGTCAAGCGAACTGAACAATGGTTCGCCAGAAACAATATCCACATAAATTCCTTCTCGTTTGTTATCCCAATACTCATTGCGGAAGGGAGGCTCTGTACCGTTATTTTGCGTTACTTCATATTGCATCGGAGTTAGCTTTTGCTTCAGTAATTCTTTATCCCGCTTCTTGCCCCAGTTTTCTTCAATAAATGCTTCGCGTCCGGAGCCCTTACGGTACATTTTGTAATGGAGCGGATTTTTCTTGTGGTAGTTCTGATGATATTCTTCCGCCGGATAGAACGCAGTAGCGGGCAGAATTTTTGTAACAATCGGTTTGTTAAAACGTCCGCTCTCCTCTAGCGCTTGTTTAGACGCTTCCGCTTGCCGCTTCTGTTCTTCGCTGTGATAGAAAATCGCAGTCTGATACGACTGTCCTCGGTCGTAGAACTGCCCTCCCGGATCGGTCGGGTCGATCTGGCGCCAGTAAATGTCGAGCAGCTTCTCATATGGAAATATATCCGGTTCAAACGTAATCTGTACCGCTTCGTAATGACCCGTCGTCTCCGAGCATACTTCTTCATACGTCGGATTTTCCTTGTGGCCGCCTGTATAGCCGGAAACGATGCTTACAATACCCGGCATCTCTTCAAACGGAGTAACCATACACCAGAAGCACCCGCCTGCGAACGTTGCAAGCTCTTGCCGCTTTTCGATTGTATTCTTATCCATATCGTCATCACTCCATTTCAGTACTATGTTTGCCTGCCCTCCTATTTATCATAAGTCAAATTCACCTTTTGTAAAAGGAAAGCGGGCGCCGCATAAAGGCAACCCGCTCTCTCTTTTTCAATACATGTGGCTCACTAACACGTACCACATAACGAAGATGGACCCCAGCACAACCGTAAGCGCGATGAATATCCCGAAGTAAATGGCGCCCGATTGGAACGGTGCCGATTTGCTTTCACGGATATGCATGAACATATACAGCTGTACAAACACCTGCAGAATAGCCAGGACAATACTGATCCCAATCGCAACGCTTGTGGACAATCCGGAATTGAATACAAACCATAGCGCCGCGCCCGTCAGCACCAGGGAGAGGATAAATCCAATGACGTGCCCCCACGGAAAACCGTGGTGATCATGCTCTTCTACATATTGTTCATTATTATGTGAAGCCATCGATTACACCACCATTCCGGTCAGATAAACAATTGTAAAGATGAAAATCCACATAACATCCAGGAAGTGCCAGTACAGACCAATGATGAACGCCTTGCGTGTCGTTCTCGGTGTCAGTCCGCGCTGCACCAACTGGATAATAATGCTGATCATCCACAGAGAACCAAGCGTTACGTGCGCACCGTGCGTTCCTACTAGCACGAAGAAGGAAGACAAGAATGCGCTTGTACCCCATGTAGCTCCCTCATGGTAGATATAGAGCAAGAACTCTTCGATTTCCATATACAGGAAGCCAAGACCTAAAAGCAGCGTAATGATTAACCAAATAATCAATCCTTTTTTATTCTCGCGGCGCATCTCATGAATCGCCAGACCGCAGGTAAAACTACTGGTCAAAAGTAAAAGGGTTTGGATCAACATGCTCTTGAACTCAAACAGTTCCTGCGACGTCGGTCCGCCTGCCGTACTACCCTGCAGCACGATGTACATGGCGAACAGACACGAGAAGAGAACGAATTCGGCTCCGAGGAAAATCCAGAAGCCCAGAATATTCATCCTGCCTTCTTCTGTGGCATATTCGAGGGGTCCCTTGTACCCTGGATCAACGTGTGCTGCCATTCGTTATACCCCCTCTATCTCTTTAATTTCTTCTACATTCACGTAGTAACCATCATCATAATCGAACGATCTCCAGGCCATGCACAGCAAGATGGCGATGAAAGCCGGAATAACCATCCAGAACCATCCGAAGACAAAGCCAAAACCGAAGACAAAGAAGATTTGACCAAGGATGAACGGTACTCCGGAGTTGCTTGGCATATGAATCTTCTCAAGCGGACCGTCGATCAACTTCTCACCACGTTTCTTCGCATACCATACCGGATCTAATTCTTTAATCTCAGGTACGCGGGAGAAGTTGTAATACGGTACCGGAGAAGGAATTGCCCACTCCAGTGTACGGCCGCCATCCCACGGATCTGCTTCGTTTGTACGGGGCGCGTAACGAACGCTCCAGTAGATGTTGTAGCAAATAATCAAGAAGCCGATACCTTGCATAACCGCACCGATGGTAGACGTCATGTTCAGCAGGCTCCAATCCGCGTTAGTGTACATATAAATACGGCGCGGCATACCCATCAGGCCGAGAATGTACTGCGGGAAGAACGTAAGGTTAAACCCGATCATGAACCACCAGAAGCCATGCTTACCTTGACGCTCATTCAGCTTGAAGCCGAAGAATTTCGGCCACCAGTAGTACAGACCCGCTATCATACCAAATACGACACCCGCAATCAGCACATAATGGAAGTGCCCTACGAGGAAATAGCTATTATGGTACTGATAGTCAGCCGGAGCAGCCGCAAGCATAACGCCTGTTACACCACCGATGACGAAGTTCGGGATAAACGCAAGCGTCCACAGCATCGGAACCGTAAATCGGATGCGTCCTTTGTACATCGTAGCCAACCAGTTAAAAATCTTAACGCCCGTAGGCACAGCAATAAGCATCGTCGAAATCGAGAAGAATGAGTTAACGGCCGGTCCTGCACCCATTGTAAAGAAGTGGTGCACCCATACGATAAAGCTCAGAACCGCGATAGCGGCCATGGACATAACCATCGCATGGTGACCAAACAGACGACGACGCGAGAACGTACTTACGACCTCGGAGAAAATACCGAATGCCGGAAGAACAACGATATATACTTCAGGGTGTCCCCACATCCAGAACAGGTTTAGCCACATCATCGGCATCCCGCCACCATCGACCGTAAAGAAGTGGGTTCCGAACATACGGTCAAAAGTCAACAGCGCCAGAGCAACTGTCAGAATCGGGAACGCGTACACGATAATGATGGATGTAATAAATACGGACCAGGTGAACATCGGCATTTTCATTAATGTCATACCCGGTGCGCGCATTCTCAGAATGGTAACCATAAAGTTGATACCACTCGCCAGTGAGCCGATACCGGAGAGCTGCAGGCCCCAGAGATAATAGTTCTGACCTACGCCCGGGCTGTGCTCAATACTTGCCAGCGGCGTGTAGCTGGTCCAGCCGGCATCCGGAGACCCGCCGATAACGAATGAAATGTTAAACAGCATCGCACCCGCGAAGAAGAGCCAGAAGCTCAGGGCGTTCAGCCAGGGGTACGCCACATCGCGTGCGCCGATTTGCAACGGCATCGCGATGTTAATCATACCGAAGATAAACGGCATCGCCATGAAGATAATCATGAGCGTACCGTGTGTGGTAAAGATTTGGTTATAGTGTTCAGACTCCAGGAATTTCATGTCCGGCGCAGCTAACTGGATACGCATTAGCAATCCGTCTACCCCACCCCGGAACATCATCAAAAGAGCAGCAAGAATGTACATGATACCGATTTTCTTATGGTCAACGGTAGTCAGCCACTCTGTCCAGAGCCATTTCCACTTTTTAAAGTACGTTAGTACAGCTACGATCGCAATAATCGTTAAAACAATCGAAACGTCCGCAGCATAAATCATTGGATCGCCTGTTACAAAAAATTCATCCAAACGCACTTTTCCTTCCTCCTTCCGTCACAAAGTTACTCTATTAATGTTGTTGATGGCCGTTAGATTCGCCAGATTTTTTACGATATTGATGCACACTTTGAATCACAGAGTCATCATGCGTGCTGGAAAATGTCAGACGTTCTTCCAGTACGCCTTTTTTAATGATTTCTTGGAACTTCTCGTCCGTCAGCTTCGGTGCTGTTGCTTTTGTTTCTCTCGCCCACTTATCGAAGTCCTCAGGTTCTTGCGCAATGACTTTAAACTTCATATGGGCAAAACCTTCACCCGTAAAGTTGTTGCTTTTTCCGTCATACTCGCCCGGTTTGTCCGCTTGCAGCACAAGATATCCTGTGTGTCCGGGCATCGTGTATTCCTGTCCGCCCAGCTTCGGCACCCAGAAGGAGTTCATGTTTTCCGTTGCGTCAAGCTGGAACTCAACCGGTTGTCCGGCCGGAATGTGAACATAGTTCACCGTCTCGATTCCTTGCTCAGGATACTTGAAAATCCACTTCCAGTCCGCAGCAACTACCTGAATTCTAATCGGTTCTTGCTCAGGCTTTTTCTCCAACCCGTACGTAATCTGAACGGTCGGAATGGCAAGAGCAACAACGATTAAAAACGGAATCACGGTCCAGATAATTTCCAGTTTGCTGTTTTCCTGTGTTTCCGGCGGCTCATAATCCATATTGTCCGGTCTCTCACGGTAACGAATGAGAATAATAGTAAATGCAACAAATACAACGATCAATACAATCGCTACCAGTGCAAAAGACCAGAGAATTAAGTTATACTGGCTTCGAGCGACCGGTCCCTGAGGATCTAAAACCTCAATCTTTTCTGTACAACCAGTGAGCAATAGCAGTAAAAAGGGAAAAATTGTGCCCAATTTCACAAGTCCTTTTTTAGTCATAACTGCTCGAGTTACCTCCCTTCTGTTTCCTTAAGACAGCTCCACATCCATGTTTTGTTTTTTAGTAAAATTCTGCTATCTTACTCTCCTTTTCATGGTGTTAATGTTAATAAAGTTAGGATGCGATGCCTATTATAGCAAAGTTACCGAAATCCTGTGACCTTGTAACAAAATCGACAATAAAATTTCACAATTCGACTTCATAATTTCTTCATAAATGACCGATTAAAGTTTTTCATATCAATAAAAAGGAAGAAAACAGTCCGCAAAAAGCATGCTCCGAACCGCTTTCTTCCATTTTTTTCATTTAATATTCACTTAATAATTTTTTCATATTTACTAAAAAAATTTTAGCTGCCTCGGTCCTAAATCCTCATATTCAATGCCAAGAAGTTCCATCATTTCCTTCGCATTGTCTGCTGCATCGCCACCGGAATTGTTATTGAATACGACACACACTTCCTGAGATTTGGTCTGCAGGAATTCAAGCTTCTCTTTCCACTCCTTCAATTCTTCCGTGCTGTACCGATATAAATAGCGTATATCCCGCCAGTTCGGCTGTCCGCTGCTGTGCCACCCCGATACGTTGCGGCCATGAAATCTGACGATGGTCAGTGCAGGGTGGGTAGGGTGCAGCACTGTCGGGATTGAACCGACACCCGCCTGCGGCTCGTCGCAGATGCTATGAATCCAGCCGTCCCGTTCCATAAATGCAAGCGTCCTCTCCCTCATCCGGGGCGCAAACCAGCTCTGATGCCGGAATTCAAGCGCAACCGGGATGTCTTCCATTTTTTCCTTCGTATAGCGAAGAATGCCGATATTCTTCTGCGTACAATCAAACCAGGGTGGATACTGGAACAGCACAGCTTTCAGCTTCCCTGCTTCGATCACAGGTTGTATCGAGCGTTTAAATGCGTCAAACATCTCCCCCATACTGGTGAACGGATTGTCACCTCGCAAATGCCCGGTCATCCCCTGATATGCTTTGACGATGAATCCGAATCGTTCCGGCGTATCCTGAACCCACTTTACGTAATTCTTTACCGGCTGGACGGCGTAAAACGAGCTGTCCACTTCCACCACAGGAAAGTATGAACTATATACCTGCAGCTTATCCCGACTTGGTATTTTATCGATATATAAATTATCATGATCGCCCCAACCGGTTAAGCCAATCAGAATCATGGTATACGCTTAATCTCCCTTCATGCAATTCAGTGTCTGCCTGATCCCTTCCTCATAAGGCGTCTTCGGCAGCGGCCCGATATGCGTCTCATATTTATTGCCTGATAAAACAACTGGCTCTTCCATCAAATACATCATTTCCCTTACTTCCCACATCGCTTTGTTAAATAAACCAATGAGTGTAATCATTCCTTTGCTTACGGTTCCTACTTTGCCCCGGAATCCGGTTAGTTCTCTTACGATGGCGACAATTTCCTTGCCGGAGATGACTGTGCAGCCCGGAATGTTCCAATTCTGGCCGTACGCTTCCTCCCGCATCGCCAGCTCCACCAGCGCCTTCGCTCCGTCCGGCGTGAAGATATATTCCCGTTTCACATCCTGCCGTCCGACAAACATGGCTTTCTTGCCCGATAGCATCGATTCCAGCGTATAATTCAAAACCGTGTTCGGCGCATGTGGTCCATAGAAATCCGGAAAATGGGCAATCAAAGCCGGAACGCCTCTCTTGTGTGCTTCTCTCACCATTCTTTCCAACTCAAGCCGTATTTTTCCTTTCTTCGTATGCGGACGCTTTGGATATTCTTCGGTAATCTCCTGGCCGTTTCCTCTTCCGTATGCGTAAATATTGTCTACAAATGCGAATTTGGCCTTCAGGGCAGAAGCGGCAGCCAGCACATTCTTCATAATGGTAGGATGTCCTGTCCGCCATTCCGGATACGGAATGTTTACCGTATGGAAAATTACGTCCGTACCTTCTCCAGCCTCGATAATGTCTTTCAATACGTATACATTTCCTGATGCAATCCTTACATTTTCCATTCCGCCAAAAAGTTTGTCGAGCTTCTCCTTCGTTCTCGCAAATGCGACAGTCTCAATCCCCCGGCCTGCTAACTCCTTCACCAGCGCATATCCCATCCCGCCCGATGCTCCCAACACTAACGCTTTTTTCATTCTATATCCCTCCTGTTTCAATTATTAACCATCGTTCAATTAATGGTAAAAAAATTTACTCCAACCCTCTTAATAAAAATCGTGCATGCGATCTGGCCGCAGGTTCGGCATTCGCAAACGTGTTCTCCGTCTTGTAGTAATGCGCCACAAAGCCATGCAGAGCCAGGAATACGGACCATATCTTCGTCACACTCGCTTTTTTCCCGCTGAGCGCATAGATCGCTTTCGCGAATTTTTCATAACTGAGATTCGGCTCTTGCTGCAGATAGCTCTTCACTTCCTGGTCCTTAATCAAGAACATAACTTCATAATGGCTCTGATGTGTCAGACCAAATTCGATATATCCGACCAGGATATCTTCCAGCTTCTCACCCGGCGTTTTCTCTTCCTGGGCCATAATATCATCAAGCACCTTATTCAACAGGGCAAATCCTTCGCTGACCAGGGCATAAAAAAGCTCTGCCTTATTCTCAAAATGGTAATAAATCGAACCGTGGCTGTATCCCAGTTCTCTGGCGATTTGGCGCATCGAAACATTTCGATACCCGTATGTAACGAACAGTTCTCTGGCCGCGTCCAGAATTCTTTCCCTTGTAAGTTCCTGGTCTACCGCTTTTCTTGCTGCCATATCAACACCTCACTCCGATAATTGACCAGTGTTTAATTATGTATATTCAAATGATATCATGCACTTCTGCCACTTGCAATGTGCCATGCAAAATTTTAAAAACATAAACTTGTTCCGCTTTTTGATTGTACTCTTTACCGTGATTGTTATAATTGATAAAGAGACCGCCTGTGAGTCATCCTTTTTCGACCCTCACAGAATAAGAATAGGCATAAATCAATGATTACGCCGTTGTAAGGAGGATTAATGAATATGACGATGTATAAGGCATTAACGATTGCCGGATCGGATACAAGCGGCGGCGCCGGTATTCAGGCCGATTTGAAAACGTTCCAGGAACGCGGCGTATACGGTATGACCGCGTTAACAGTCATTGTGGCGCAAGATCCGCATAACGGATGGTTCCATAATGTATTTCCGATTGAATTAAGCACGCTTGAAGCACAGCTGGAAACCGTTCTGGCAGGCATCGGCGTTGACGCTTTGAAGACAGGAATGCTCGGCTCTATCGACATTATCGAGCTGGCGGCCGGCAAAATCGAGAAATACGGACTGAAAAATCTGGTCGTAGACCCGGTTATGGTATGCAAAGGAGCAGATGAAGCGCTGCATCCAGAGACAAACGAATGTCTGCGCGATGTACTCGTTCCGAAAGCGCTTGTCGTGACGCCGAATTTGTTTGAAGCGTCTCAATTGAGCGGGATGGGGCCGATTAAGACCGTCGACCAGATGAAAGAAGCAGCAGCCAGAATTCAAGAACGCGGCGCTAAGTACGTTATCGTGAAAGGCGGCGGCAAACTCGAACACGAAGCTGCCGTAGACGTGCTGTATGATGGAAAGAATTTCGAAATATTGGAATCCGAACGCATCGGAACTTCCTATACGCACGGCGCAGGCTGCACCTACTCCGCGGCTATCACCGCCGAACTCGCAAAAGGAAAGTCCGCACGCGAAGCGATTGATGTGGCAAAAGCTTTCATCACAGAAGCCATCCGCCACTCTTTCCCGCTGAACAAGTATGTGGGTCCTACCAATCATGCCGCATACCGCCTGTATGGACCAGGGAAGACCGAAAATCTGGCGGCGGAAGTATCCGTAAAATAATAACTTTTCCCCGCTTACGAATGGAGGGAAAGTATATTTTGCTTTATCACTATAAAGTAAAATATACTTTCCTATACCGGAACAAAAACTAAAGTTTTCTATACAAGACCCGTCCGCTATCTTTGCTTGTCCGCTTCCTCCAGATTGGTGAGTATAATACGGTAAATTCGGATTAAATGCCGAATGTCTTCTTCAGACAATGCCGCATAATACTTATGCAGCCTCCTTTTCTTCTCCTCCATGAGATCATGCAAAATACTGTGGCCCTGCTCCGTAATATGGAGATAGACGATCCGGCGATCTTTCTCCGATCTTTTTCGTTCTACATAGCCTTGCGCTACCAGCTTGTCTGCTAACGTAGTAATAGAAGGCAGCGTAATTTCCAGTTCTTCTGCCAGTTCGGAGATTTTCTTTGGCCCATCCTCATTCAATATACCTAAAATCAAACTCTGGGAAACCGAGATTCCGGGGCTGACTCGCTTAGTGAAGTCCAGCGCTATTTTTCTACCCAATTTTTTGAATACATAATCCAGCTCCTGCAAAAGCGCACGATTGTTTATATTTTTCACTTTCATATGCCCCCATGATTTCTTCGTACAGGTAGATACGTCCTATGCTTGGTTTAGTTTCACCTTTCCGCATTGTTTACAAGCAATTTGACGGCAAAAGGCAAAAAGAAAAAGCCTTACATAAGTAATGACAGTAAGGCTTTTTCCAGGTTATATCCTGCTTACTTCGGAAGTTTAAACGAGCTTTTCAGAGATACAATGAGATTGAACACCAATTTCTCTTCGGTGGTATGCTTAGGGTCTACATTGAAGTATCCATGGCGGAAGAACTGGAACTTGTCGTGCGGCTTGGCACCTTTCATATTTGGTTCCACAAAGCCTTGTACAATCTCAAGCGAATTTGGATTTACATAATCAAGGAATGTCTTGCCTTCTTCTTCTGCCCCTTCTTCATCCAGAATGAGCGGTTCGTATAATCTGAACTCGGCGGGCACCGCGTTCGTTGCTTCTACCCAGTGAATCGTGCCCTTTACTTTACGTCCGGTGAAGCCTGTACCGCTCTTCGTTTCCGGATCATACGTGCAATGTAGCTCTATCACGTTGCCGTTCTCGTCTTTGATAACATCATTGCATTTAATGAAGTATGCGTGCTTTAAACGCACCTCATTGCCCGGATACAAACGATGATACTTGCTCGGCGGGTCCTCCATAAAATCGTCTTGCTCGATATAGATTTCACGGGAGAACGGAATCTGGCGCATTCCCATCTCCGGATTCTCCGGGTTAATTTCCGCATCCAGCATCTCTACCTGGCCCTCCGGATAGTTGGTAATGACGACCTTAAGCGGACGCAGCACACCCATGGTACGCGGCGCTTTCAACTTCAAATCTTCGCGGATGAAATGATCGAGCATCTTAGCATCGACGAGACTATTGCTGCGGGCAACACCAATCTCCCTGCAGAAAGCGCGGATTGATTCCGGTGTAAATCCTCTTCTGCGCAGTCCCGAAATGGTCGGCATACGCGGATCATCCCAACCGTCTACGAACTTCTCATCTACCAGCTGTTTCAGCTTGCGCTTACTCATCACCGTATTGGTTAGATTCAGCCGGGCAAATTCATATTGATGCGGCGTGTTTTCCATTTCGCATTCCCGAATGACCCAGTCATACAACGGACGATGATCTTCAAATTCCAGCGTACAGATGGAATGGGTAACGCCTTCGATCGCATCCTCAAGAGGATGGGCGAAGTCGTACATTGGATAGATACACCATTTGTTACCTGTATTATGGTGCGTTACATGCGCAATACGGTAGAGTACCGGATCGCGCATGTTAATATTCGGGGAGCCCATATCGATTTTAGCACGCAGCACTTTCTCACCGTCTTTGAATTCGCCTTTACGCATGCGTTCGAATAAATCGAGATTCTCTTCCACGCTGCGGCTCCGATACGGACTTTCTTTGCCCGGTTCCGTCAGCGTGCCGCGCATTTCACGGATTTGCTCGGGCGACAGGTCATCCACGTACGCTTTGCCTTTCTTGATCAGCAGCACGGCGCGATTATACATTTCTTCGAAATAATCAGAAGCGAAGAACAGTCCGTCCCACTCAAATCCGAGCCACTCAACGTCTTCTTTGATAGATTGTACGTATTCCGTATCTTCTTTTAATGGGTTAGTATCATCAAAACGCAGGTTTGTCTTACCGCCAAACTCATCGGCGAGTTCAAAGTTCAGACAGATGGACTTGGCATGTCCAATATGTAAATATCCATTCGGCTCCGGAGGAAAGCGGGTCACAACCTCTTTTACTTTTCCGGACTTTAGATCATCGATAACAATGCTTTTGATAAAGTTCGAGGAACTCGGCTTGTTTTCCAATGCAATCAACCTCTCTATACAAAGTAGACGGTAGCTGTGTGTATGTACCTTTGTTATACATAATATCGTCTACGTATAGAGAGTTCAACATACCTGGTTTTTCACCTTTGCAAATTTCACAGGTAAAATTTCGGCTCCTTCCAATCATACTTAGACAAATTCCCTGATACCTAAACGAGAAGGAAGTCGTTTTTCTGTGAAAATCATGAGGAAAGAAAGAGGGGAAGAAGAGCCAGGGTAGAAAAAGGCGTTCGCCTTTTTCACCATTGAAATCCTCTCCTCATTCTTTCCTCTCTTTTCCTTCGTACCGCAAAAGTCAGATGGCCTTCTCTCAATTTTCATATCGGGGTTGCGGCTGAGATGCCATGGTGGTTTTCTCTAAAAATAAAGAGGGATTCCCTATGCGGCAATCCCCCTGTCTGCTTACGCGTTTTTCCGTCTGGCATTTTTCTTCGGCTTTTTATTATCCCCAAAGAAAGAACGGCCGGATGATTTATCGAATTTTTTGCTGCGGCCTTTGTTTTCTCTGCCTCTACCGTCTCTACTTCTTGATTTTCCTTTATCCTCAAACCGCTTCTTTTTCACCCGCAACGGTGCCTCTTCCGTTAATTTTACCGCACCTGTATTCGATTCCTTTGTCAGCATCTTCAAAACCGCAGATACCAAAGTTACAGAATCGACTTCTTCAAGCAGTTGCTTGGCCATTCCTTTGTATGCCTGCAAGTCTTCTGCTTCCGCCGTACTCAGCAATTTTTCGGCAGCCAACCGCTGCTGCTGCTCGGCGGCTTCGGCCTCCGTCGGAACCGGACGCCAATCCATTTTCTTTTTGGTGATACTTTCAATGGTTTTAATATGCTCGACCTCTCCCGGAGTAACGAACGTAATCGCCAATCCCGTCTTACCCGCACGGCCCGTTCTGCCGATACGGTGTACATAGCTTTCCGGATCATGAGGAACATCGAAGTTATAGACGTGCGTTACTCCGCTAATGTCCAGACCGCGGGCGGCAACGTCAGTGGCGACAAGCACGTTAATTTTGCCTTCTTTGAACCTCCGCAGTACACTGTCCCGCTTCGCCTGGTTCAAATCTCCATGAATGCCTTCCGCACCGTAGCCGAGTTTATTCAGCGCTTCCGATAGCTCATCTACTCTCCGCTTTGTTCTTCCGAATATGATGGCCAGTTCAGGCATATCGATATCCAGTAAGCGGCACAATACGCCGAATTTTTCTCTTTCTATTACCTTTATACATTGCTGTGTAATACTAGAAACCGTAACTTCTTTGGCCTTAACCTTGATGATGTCAGGATCTTTCATAAAATTACCGGCGATTTCCTGAATCGGTTTCGGCATGGTCGCCGAGAACAGCAGCGTCTGTCTCTCTTCCGGAACTTCATTCAAAATCGTCTTGATATCATCGATAAAGCCCATATTCAGCATTTCATCCGCCTCATCCAGAACGACCATATCAATAGAATGAAGACGAATGGTCTTTCTTCTCATATGATCCATGAAACGTCCAGGCGTAGCCACGATAACGTGAGGCTTTTTCTTCAATTCCCGAATCTGTCTATTCATATCCTGTCCGCCATAAATAGGCAAAACACGAATCTTCTTGAATCGGGCAATCTTATTTAACTCCCCCGCTACCTGAACGGCTAACTCCCGGGTCGGGGTTAGTACAACGCCCTGGATTTTCTCCTCTTCAGGATCCAGCCTCTCAATAAGCGGAATGCCAAAAGCAGCGGTTTTTCCTGTACCGGTCTGCGCCTGTCCAATCACGTCTTTTCTCTGAAGTGCTATCGGAATCGTCTGTTCCTGAATGGGGGTTGCCTTTTCCAGTCCCATCTCAGTAAGAGCACGAACTACGGAGTGATGGAGCTCAAATTCATAAAAAGTTGTCAATGATTGTCAATCTCCTTTAAATAAAACTATATTTCTCAAGCATACATATAAGCCAGACCACCACGGCCGATGAACCACAAGCCCTGCCATGAAAATGAAGGGAAGGGCGGCTGACTTTT
>NZ_BJXX01000082.1 GCF_007991215.1 Aneurinibacillus danicus | reverse complement strand
GATTTTCACAGAAAAAAGGGGAGCGCATTCCCTTCCTCCGGAATACCTCCCATTATCCCTAGATTAAGTATATACGATTATCGTTTCATTCCATTCACGATTTGCAGTTAAAAATTCTTTTCTTTAATTTACAGGATAAAACGATGCCATATCCCTACCAGCTTTTTTGACTCAATGGTAGGAATTATACCATTTGGGATTCTAAAACACAAATAATAATTTTCTCTTGACAGTTTCTGTATAATTTTATTATTAATTAATGATAATAATTAATTTATAAAAAAGGCTTCTCGGGTTGGCTCCTCCGCTTATTGAATGTGAGCGGCAAACTGGACAAAATGAACGATGACTTAATCCAGAAAATCACGAACACCGACGAGCCTGTTATCCGCTATAAAGGAAAGAAAATAAACGCCAAATGGAACCGGGAGCATATTCATTATGATGTACGGGAGTACCTGAAGGACGTTGCCTGCCCGGTTCTCGCCATCACCGGAACAAAAGATGTGCAGGTACGCCCCGAACACACTCAAGTAATCTGCAGTATAGTACAAGGATCGTGTGAATCCTATCTCATCGAAAATATGACGCACATTCTCCGAAAAACGGATGCAGAAATGGAATTCAGCGTTATTCTAAAAGATTATAAAAACCAGGTAAAACAGCCAATCGATAAAGAGTTGAAAGAAAAAATGGTTGAATGGCTCTCCCGGCAGTTCGGATAAAAAAGAAACAGACGCCCCGCTTTCGATAAGCGGGGCACTTTTTTAAGGACGAGCGGCAACGCCCGCGAGTTTTTCTTACTTTTTGGGACGGGTACGGTTTGTCGGCGTCGCACTAAGCGGATCATCCGGCCAGTAATGCTTCGGGTATCGTCCCTTTAGATCTTTTTTTACTTCAAAATAAGCGTTCTTCCAGAAGCTGGCCAGATCCTGCGTCACCTGCACGGGACGCTGTGCCGGCGACAGCAGATGCAGGGTAAGCGGCACCTTTCCCCGGGCGATGCGCGGTGTTTCCTTAAGTCCGAATATCTCCTGGAGTCTGACGGCAAGCACCGGATTATCCGGGTCGCTGTAATCAACGGGAATGCGTGAACCGCTGGGAGCCGTAAAGTGTGTCGGAGCATACTCATCCAATACTTGACGTTTTTCCCATGGAAGCATGGATTCAAATATGCCCGTCAAATTCAAACGCTGCAAATCGCTCCGGCTCTTCAAGCCGTAAAGATGAGGAGCAAGCCAATTTTCAAGCGTCGAGACAAGCGCTGAGTCGGAGACGTCCGGCCACTCAGCTTCGATTTTATGCATAAAGGCAAGGCGCTGACGAAACTGACGGGCGGCTCGCGTCCACGGCAGTATCTCCAATCCCTCCTGTGCAATTCCGTGAAGCATCGCTTCCAGTATCTCTTCCGGATCCGGGTCTGCAAACGGCGCATCCTTCAGAAGCAGGGCACCCAGACGCTTGCGCTTTCGTGCGCGTACAGCCTGTGCCGTTCCGTCCCATTCAATGACAGACGCTGTCTCAATTTGATCGCCCATATACTGTTCCAACTCCGTAAGCTCTATAGGAGCTGCCAGGAAAATGCGGCTCTCAGGCACCTGATCCCCCAATTCTGCCGCGACCAGATAAGGCGCATTCGAAAGCGGCTGCAGTTCGCTGAAAGCAGCCCCTCGTCCATTCCGCAGAAGGAAGCGGCCTGTCGTTCTCTTCTGGGCAATCCTGTCCGGATAGGCAAAAGCAAGCAGGATACCGCAGGCGTCTGCGTCGCCTTCTTCTTCCTCTGAAATTCCCAGCATCCTTCTCCAACGATCCGCCTCCGAAAGAATCCGGCGGCAGGCGGCCGTATCGACATGAAAACCTGAAACCGACATAACTTCCGTCCGTCCTGCCTTTTTTACGCTGCGGAGCGCTTCGATGCGAAGACGCAAATCCGCATCTAAGACTGTACGATCGCTGCGTAAAACATCCCGTTCGGAAAGAAGCGCCGCAAGTTCGCAAGCCAGTCCGCCAAGTCTCAGAGGAACGGCTTGAAGGACCATGTGGGCAAGCCGGGGATGAAGCCCGAGTTCTGCCATCCGCCGGCCATGCGGGGTAATCGTACCGTCTGACGCCAGGGCACCGAGCTGACTGAGAAGCTCACGCGCCTGCGCAAACGCGGCAGCAGGAGGCGGATCAAGCCAGAGAAGCTCACCAGAATCAGAGACGCCCCACGCGGCCAATTCGAGCGCAAGCGGCGCAAGATCCGCCTCCAGAATCTCCGGAATGCTGCGTAAAGCAAGATGTCTGTCCTCCTGCTCCGTCCAAAGACGGTAGCACACCCCCGGTCCCTGCCGGCCCGCACGACCCCGGCGCTGATCCGCCGAAGCCCGCGACACCGGAACAGTTTCAAGGCTCGTCATCCCGGTTCTGGGCGAGAAGCGCGGAATACGCATCAACCCACTATCGATAACTATTCGGACACCTTCGACTGTAAGACTTGTCTCGGCAATCGATGTCGCAAGCACAACTTTGCGCTCGTCAGGCAGACTTGGCGAAATAGCTAAATCCTGTGCCTTCCTCGAAAGACTGCCATAAAGGGGAGCAATATGTACATTTCGGCCCAGTCCTGCTTCCACAAGTCGCGTCTCCGTTCGCCGGATTTCACCTGCGCCCGGCAAAAAGACCAGAATATCGCCTTCATCATTCTTAAGCGCCTCTTGAACTGTACGCGCAACTACCGTTTCCATGCGTTCTTCGACGCGGCGGTTCAAGTAGCGGGTTTCCACCGGAAAAGCCTGTCCTTCGCTCACGATAACCGGTGCGTCATTCAAAAGGGCAGCCACCGGATCGGCATCCAGCGTAGCCGACATCACCAAAATCCGCAGATCTTCCCGCAGTACAGATTGAGACTCCAGACAGAGTGCAAGCCCCAGGTCCGCGTGCAGATTCCGTTCATGAAATTCGTCGAAGATAACGATTCCCGTATCTTCCAGGGCCGGATCCGCCTGCAGGAGACGGGTAAGCACTCCTTCGGTAATGACCTCGATGCGCGTTTTCGGTCCTACTTTCGTATCCAGCCTGACCCGGTATCCTACCGTCTCCCCCACCTGTTCCCCAAGCGATGCCGCCATATAGCGGGCAGCAGCCCGGGCGGCCAAACGGCGGGGCTCAAGCATAAGGATGCGGCTGCCTTCAAGCCACGGCTCGTCCAGAAGAGCGAGCGGAATCCGGGTTGTCTTCCCTGCCCCCGGTGGCGCCACGAGTACTGCATTTTTATGTATCTGAAGCGAGTTTTTCAATGCCGGGAGTACCGCTTCAATGGGAAGTTGTGTCATCATCTATCACCCCATCACAGCTATTCGAACGAATTATATCAGATTCTCTCCCGGCCTATCTGTTAAATTCGATCGTCGCCTACACACTGATTACCCTGAGGTTTTATATAGTCCACATATCGAGGTAGATAAACTCAGAAACTAAGAATTTTAGAGGCTGAGCATAAGTACATTGTATAGAAAAACCATCTACAGGAAAGGCGGCTGGCCAATGCATTATACTCCATCATTTCCCCTATATCCTACGATGCCTCCTCCCTCTCACCGTAATGACCAGTACGTAATGAAAGTCTCAGGAGAAGGAACGCTTTCTGTCACGCCTGATAGAGCCATTGTTGTACTGGGCGCAATCACGGAATCCAAAGACGTGAGCACAGCCCAAAAAGAAAATGCGGAAACCGTATCAAAGATAATCAACTCCATTTTAAGACTGGGGATTCCAAAGGAGAACATCAAAACGAGTGACTATAGAATCGACATACAATACGACTATGAAGACGGGAAACAGATTTTGCGCGGATATAAAGTCACCCATCTGCTTCAAATTACCATCGATAAAATCGAGCAGACGGGACTTGTCATTGATACCGCTGTCAATAGTGGCGCCAACTCCGTCTCAGCCATCAAATTTACGGTTGCACAACCAAACATCTATTACAATCAAGCCTTATCGCTGGCCATCAACAATGCTCAGCAAAAAGCCGTTACCATGGCGAAAACGTTAGGAGTCACACTGAATCAAATCCCGAACAGGATTCAAGAAGTATCCGGTGCACCGGAACCTGTCCCTTATCAGGCTTCCCTTTATGCAATGAGTGCAGCTACTCCCGTCCAGCCGGGACAAGTAGAGATTTCCGCTGAGATACGGACTGAATATTCTTACACAGTATGAGAAGTTCTTCTTCCTGTGCCATCCCCATGAATAGGCAGAGTAGACTGGAGAGATTATATAAAGATGGTAGAAGATGTTTTCATAAAGCATGTTTGAGGAAAAGGTCTTCATGAGGCTAACTCTCCTTCCAATCTTACAAAAGCTGGAGGTGCCGCAACTTGAATCGCAATCAAATGAGAAACAACACGCCGTGGCAGGAATTCGAAGGCCCGAATCTGGGATATGTGCATCAATTATACGAGCAATATCTTCAAGATCCCGCATCCGTTGATCAGGAGATGAGGGAGTTATTTGACCAGTGGGGAGCACCGCCGCTGTATGAAAGCGGAGAAATCCTTCCGCAGAAAAACATGCAGGCTGCAGATAATGTGGAGATAATGCAAAAAGCGGTCAAAGCGGTTAAATTAATCCAACAAATTCGCATGAATGGACATTTATTCGCAAAAACCAACCCGTTCGCAAATGAAAAAGACCTGGATCTGCATCTTCTTGCTCCGTCAACCTATGGCATTAGCGACGAAGATTTACAGGCCATTCCCGCAAAGGTCGTGTGGTCTGCAGCGCCGGACCGGCTCCGCACTGCATGGGATGTGCTCATGCATCTTCGTGATGTCTACACAGGCTCGACCGCCTACCAATTTACGCATATCAACAACGCCGAAGAGCAAGAATGGCTAAGCCATATAGTCGAATCCGGAAAAGCAAAACGGGAGTTTACGAACGCCCATCACCTCTCCCTTTTAAAGAAGCTAATAGAAGTCGAGGAGTTTGAGGGGTTTCTTCACCGTACTTTTGCAGGCCAAAAAAGATTCTCCATTGAAGGGCTTGAGATGCTTGTACCCATGATTGATGACCTCGTTCGTCAGGGCGCACACGACAGAGTGCGCCATGTGCTGATTGGTATGGCCCACCGTGGACGTTTAAGTGTCCTTGCTCATGTTTTAGGTAAGCCTTATGAGAAGATTTTTTCAGAATTTCATCACTCCCCCAATAAAGACCTCTTCCCTTCGGAGGGGTCAACCGGAATGAATTACGGCTGGACGGGGGACGTCAAATATCACCTGGGGGCCGACCGGGAGATAGAAGCCGATAATGCTGCCCGTATGCGGCTGACCCTGGCCAATAATCCAAGCCACCTGGAGTTTGTGAACCCCGTCGTGGAAGGCTATACGCGGGCGGCGCAGGAAGACAGGCAGGTAGCCGGAGCTCCCGGGCAGGATGTCAACAAAGCGTTCACGATTCTGGTTCATGGCGACGCGGCTTTCCCCGGAGAGGGCGTTGTCGCGGAAACGCTTAATTTAAGCCGGTTAAAAGGGTATCAGACCGGCGGTACGATTCACATTATCGCCAACAACCAGATCGGATTTACGACGGAAAGCGAGGATTCAAGATCCACAAAATACGCGAGCGATCTGGCGAAAGGGTACGAAATTCCGGTTGTGCACGTAAAAGCCGACGACCCGATCGCCTGCCTTGAGGCAGTCTTTCTCGCCTATCAGTACCGGAAAAAATTCAAGAAGGACTTTTTAATCGATTTAATTGGCTATCGCCGGTACGGACATAATGAAACGGATGACCCGGCCGTTACTCAGCCTATTCTCTATGCCAGAGTCTCTGAGCATCCAAGAATTACAGCCATCTACACCAATATGCTGAAGAAGAACAAAGTCGTCAGTGAACAAGCCGTAAAGAAAATGAAGCAAGAGACTCAGGAACGGTTAAAGAAAGCCTACGACAAAATGAAAACCGATGAGAAACAGGAAGATGAGCTGGTGCAGGGCATCGAAAGCGGCGACGAATTCGGGATAAAAACGACCGTTCCGTCAAATACACTCGCTGAACTGAATCGGCAGCTCCTCGAATGGCCGGAAGATCTCACCGTCTATCCCAAGCTGGAAAAAATTTTGAAGCGCAGAGAAAAGGCGCCGGATGGCTATGTCGATTGGGCGCTGGCAGAAACGCTGGCCTTTGCGTCGATTCTGATGGACGGCATTCCAATTCGGCTCACCGGTCAAGATTCAGAGCGGGGCACATTCGCCCAACGCCACCTTGTGCTGCATGATTTTAAAACCGGAAAATCGTTCGTTCCTCTGCAGCACATCCCCGATGCACGCGCTTCTTTTGCCGTCTATAACAGCCCTCTGTCGGAAGTAGCGGCATTAGGCTTTGAATACGGCTATGATGTGCTGGCTAAGGATACGCTGGTACTTTGGGAAGCGCAGTTCGGCGATTTTGCCAACGTGGCCCAACCTATCATCGACACATTTATCGCCGCAGGAAAAGCGAAATGGAGGCAGATCTCGAATCTGGTTCTCCTTCTGCCCCACGGGTACGAAGGGCAAGGACCGGAGCATTCAAGCGCCCGCCTGGAACGTTTCCTGCAACTTTCTGCCGAACAAAACTGGACCGTTGCCAACCTGACAAGCGCGGCTCAATACTTCCATCTTTTACGTTTTCAGGCATCGAAAGCGGGCAAAGAGGACGCCCGGCCGTTAATTCTCATGACGCCCAAGAGTTTGCTTCGCAATCCGCGCGCTGCTTCACCGTGGACAGAGTTGAGCCAGAGCTCGTTTAAACAGGTAATGGAACAGCCCGGCCTTGAAAAAAATGCAGAGACAGCCGAACGTCTTATTCTTTGTTCGGGAAAAGTCGCGATTGATTTGGAGACGGAATGGGAATCACGGCAGGTAAACGATGGGAGAATCCATATTGTCCGCGTAGAGCAGCTCTATCCGTTCCCGAGAAAGGCCCTTCAGGAGATTGTGGACCGCTCAAAACGCCTGAAGGAAATTGTCTGGGTACAGGAGGAGCCGAAAAACATGGGGTCCTGGTCGTATATAGAGCCGCGGCTCAGGGAACTGGCCCGGGTGCCCGTACGCTACGTCGGCCGACCTTACCGCTCAAGCCCGTCTACAGGCTCACCGGATGTGCACAAGATGGAACAGCAAAAAATCATGGAAGAAGCTCTACTTCTTACGAAATCCAATACTGTCATGGCAGGGGGGCACACTCATGAGTGAAGTAAAGGTACCGGAACTGGCAGAGTCAATAACAGAAGGAACGATTGTAAAATGGCTAAAAGCGGAAGGTGATTCCGTTTCCCGGGGTGAAGTGCTGGCCGAACTGGAGACGGATAAAGTCAACATAGAGATTAGTGCAGAAGAAGACGGAAAGCTGGAAAAAATTTTGCGCGAGCCGGGAGATACGGTGGAGGTAGGTGAAGTCATCGCCATGATTGCGCAGGGAGCCGGAGGAGACACGGCTCCGTCCAAGGAAGAGACCGCCGCACCTAAGGAGCAAGCAGAGCCGCCCAAAGAAGAGAACGCTCCGCTGGAGAAAGCAACGATACCGTCTAATGAGGAACAGGACGAAGTTGAGCCGGCCCGCTCCCCTGATAAAGAAGGGGCAGAAATCCATAGCTCACGTGCGGCGAGTCCTGCCGCACGAAGATTGGCCAGGGAACGGGGCATTGATATAGACTCCGTGAGAAGCCAGGACCCTCTCGGAAGGATCAGAGTAGATGACGTAAAAGCAAGCGGTGAAGCACAGCCGGAAGTACGTCAGGAAAAAACGGCCGCTCCAGCGCCTGCAGGCGCACAGAAGCAAGCCGAACGCAACCCTCAGGTTGGAGCCGGTGCAAAGCTAACCGGCACAGACAAGCCGATAGAGCGTGTGCCGATGTCTCGGCGCCGCCAGACTATCGCCGAGAGACTGGTCTATGCTCAGCAAACCGCAGCCATGCTGACGACATTCAATGAAGTCGATATGACGGCCATTCTTGACGTTCGCAAGCGCCGTCAGGAGAAGTTTGTGGAACAGCACAACGTGAAGCTTGGCTTTATGTCCTTCTTTACAAAAGCGGTTATAGGCGCCTTGAAAGCTTTTCCTCTGCTTAATGCAGAAATTCAGGGCACAGATATCCTGATTAAGAAATATTACGATATCGGGATTGCGGTTTCCACCGAGGGAGGATTAGTCGTGCCCGTCGTTCGTGATGCGGATCGACTTAGCTTTGCAGATTTGGAAAAGAATATTGCTGATCTGGCAAAAAAGGCTCGTGATAACAAATTGAGCCTGTCTGATCTTCAGGGAGGCACCTTCTCCATCACGAACGGAGGAATTTTCGGTTCCATGCTATCTACGCCGATTCTCAATCCTCCTCAGGTCGGTATTCTGGGCATGCATAAGATTCAGCTTCGGCCTGTTGCCATTGATACAGAACGGACGGAAAACCGGCCGATGATGTATATCGCCCTGTCCTATGACCACCGGATTGTCGACGGAAAAGAAGCGGTTAGCTTCCTGGCAAGAGTAAAAGAACTGTTGGAAGATCCGGAGGCATTGTTGCTAGAGGGTTAAATTTTCGCCTGGCCTGTCCTTACGATTGATGTAAAGACAGGCTTTTTTGATTAAACATAACTCAATAAAACCCTGCAAATGAAAAAGCCCGCGGGATTTCCCGCGAGTCTTCGGATGGCTGTTAATTAATATGCTTGCCGCTGCTGTCTTGCGCCGACTCGAAACGAGCCTGCAATTGGTCCATCTGCTGTTCCATTGCGCTTACGGCGCCCTGATCACCATTGTCCTGCACTTGTTCGATGGCACGGCGGGCATGAGCCATCGCATTGCGTGCCCCATTCATAACCTGTTTCTCATTCGGCGTTCCTTCAAGCTGACCGACGGCCTGAAATGCATTGTTTAACGATCGCTGCGCATCCTGTAACGATTGGTTGTCCATCACGAATCCCCCTTCACATGTTTGTTTTCGTGTCGGTGACACTCTTTTCAGTATGAGAATTTATGCGCATTTTATGCCGTCACAATCAGAAACCGTTCACGCGCGCAGGTTGAATAATCGAACAGCTTAAGGTGCATACTATAACTGTCACAAATTACAGGAGGTCGTTAACATGAACACACAACGTGCCAAAGAGATCGCTGCTTCACCTGTTATGGCCAATGTTACTTATCAAGGAGTACCTATCTATATACAGCATGTGGATGAAAACAATGAAACGGCCCGAATTTATCCGCTTGACCAGCCGGGGAATGAACAAACGGTATCTTTGAACAGCTTGATAGAGCATTGAATCAAGCTGTTCGTAACGTTATACTCAATTGTTTCGCGCGTAATGAACCGTATCACCAGAAAGGGCGTCTGACTTTTGCGGTGCGAAGAAAAAGAGTGAAGAGAACATCCTTTACTTTTGAAATCTGTCCAATATGGTAAAAAACTCCCTGAGAAACTCGTAGAAGAGCTTCTCTGTAGGAAGCAGTTGACGTTCACTGGGAATAATGACACCGACCGTACGGGTAACCTGGGGCTCAATGACAGGTAGCTTTACTGTTGAACGTGGCAGGCTGTCAATCAATGTAACTTCGGGAATAAGCGCCACACCCAGACCTGCCGAGACCAATCCTTTAATGGCGTCAATATCCTCTCCTTCGAATGACACATTGGGCCGAAAGCCAAGCTGTTGGCAAGCATTCATTATAATTTCACGTAAAACAAACCCCCTGGGAAACAAGATAAATGAATCATCCCGTAATTGGCTCAGTTTCAGCGAGGGTTTATCCGCAAGAGGGTGGCTAGATGGCAGCAATGCAACAATATTTTCTGTAAATAAAATATTCCCTTTCACCTTTTTTTCCTGCTTAGGCACCGGACCAAGCAGCGCCATATCGATTTCCCCTTTCACCACCCCATCAATCAAATAACGGTAAGAACCCTGATTGAGCTGAAATTTAACTTGAGGATAGCGCTCGCGAAAGGCAGAAATGGCAGTAGGCAGCGTATAAGCAGCCAGACTACTCGGAAATCCAATGCGAATTGTACCTTGCTCCGGGTCTAAATACTCTTCAACTTCCCGCCTTGCATTATCGATTACCTTCATTGCTTGTTCCATATGCTTCAGAAATATTCTTCCAATCGGCGTCAATCTGACGTTCCGTCCTTCCCGGATAAACAGATCAACACCCAACTCCGATTCCAGATTAAAAATCTGCCGGCTTACAGCGGATTGTGCCACATGTAAAGCCAGAGCGGCCTCCGTCACATGTTCTCGCCTGGCAACCTCAATAAAATATTGTATCTGTCTTAATTCCAATGTTTTCATCCTCCTTCCCAATCATCTCATATCGGCATGATTATTATCTAACTTTCATATTGTTTAGATTATTTTTCAATTATAAAATACACCATAGTAAGAAAATCTAACATTTATTAAAGCATAGTAAGTCTATATATGTCAGATTATCTCTAAAATTTTAACTTTGTATCATACATTCTTAAACAAGGGGAGAACTGAAGAGAACATGGCTACTTTACAGGAAGTTAAACAAACGGGAACACAAGTTGCGAAAGATTATGTGAATGAAGTGTATGAAGCTGTGAAGAAGCGTAATCCTAATGAAAGTGAATTTCATCAGGCGGTTAAAGAAATTTTTGATTCTCTCGTACCTGTATTTGCAAAACATCCAAAATACATAGATCATGGCATACTTGAAAGAATTGTGGAACCGGAAAGAGTGATTACCTTCAGAGTACCATGGGTAGACGATCAAGGAAAAGTACAGGTAAACCGCGGATTCCGTGTACAGTTCAACAGCGCGATCGGTCCTTATAAGGGCGGCTTACGCTTTCACCCTTCTGTAAATGCCAGCATCATTAAATTTTTAGGCTTTGAACAAATCTTCAAGAACTCCTTAACTGGCCAGCCAATCGGAGGAGGCAAAGGCGGCTCCGATTTCGATCCAAAAGGAAAATCCGATGCGGAAATCATGCGTTTCACGCAAAGCTTCATGACAGAGCTCTACAAATATATCGGGCCAGACATCGACGTACCGGCCGGAGATATCGGGGTTGGCGCACGGGAAATCGGCTTCCTGTTCGGACAATACAAAAGAATTCGCGGCGGCTATGAAGCCGGTGTATTAACAGGGAAAGGCCTTGGCTATGGCGGGAGCTTAACACGTACTGAAGCTACAGGCTATGGTACTGTTTACTTTGTACAGGAAATGTTAAAAGACAAAGGGCTTAGCTTTGAAGGAAGTACGGTTGTTGTATCCGGCTCCGGTAATGTTTCCATCTATGCTATCGAAAAAGCTACCCAGTTAGGCGCAAAAGTCGTGGCTTGCAGCGATTCCAACGGCTATGTTTATGACCAAAATGGCATCAACCTTGATACAGTAAAACGACTGAAAGAAGTCGAGAGAAAAAGAATCAGTGAATATGTGAAGGAACATCCGCAGGCGCAATACTTTGAAGGATGCTCAGGAATCTGGTCCATCCCCTGCGATATCGCCCTGCCGTGCGCGACGCAAAACGAAATCGATGAAACATCGGCAAAAATTCTGGTCGCCAACGGAGTCAAAGCCATCGGCGAAGGGGCAAACATGCCGTCTACATTGGAAGCAATTGATGTGTTCCTGAATAACGATGTTCTCTTCGGTCCGGCAAAAGCCGCCAATGCAGGTGGCGTAGCGGTTTCTGCATTGGAGATGGCGCAGAACAGCGCAAGACTGTCGTGGACATTTGAAGAAGTGGATGCGAAATTACATCAAATCATGAAAAACATCTATCAGAACAGCATGCAAGCTGCGGAAGAATACGGTCATCCGGGAAATCTGGTTGTCGGTGCTAATATCGCAGGCTTCCTTAAAGTTGCCGATGCAATGGTAGCACAGGGAGTTATTTAATAAAAAGCAGGAAAATTCAGTTGAAGATATACTAAACTTTCACTAACTTTAAGGGCGCTCGCTTATAGAAATCTATAAGCAGGCGCCCTTTTGGTTTTGTTACACTCATCTGGTACTCAATGAAACGGTTACTTTAAATAAGTCACCATCTACCTCAATATCTAAATTGCCTTCGTGCAGGTCTATAATCGATTTAGCAATGGCAAGTCCAAGTCCTGATCCTTCTGTATGACGGGATGTATCCCCACGTTTAAATCGTTCAAACAGCTCATCTATATCTTCGCTAAGCTCGTATTTGGTAACATTTTTAAAAGTAATTACCGCTTTGTCATTTCCTTTTTTCACTGAAATATATACTCTGGTGTTTTCTAATGAATATTTGAGAATGTTTCCGATTAGATTGTCAAACACCCGCCACAGTTTTTGTCCATCGACAACAGCATAAACAGGCGTATCAGGGTTTGTGACCCGAAATTGCAATGTTGACTCTCCGATTGTTTCATTGTATTCAGCAAGTGCCTGCTGCAAAAGCTGGACAAGATCTACTTTTTCTTTTACAAGCTCAACGTTCCCGCTTGCCATTTTGGATGCTTCAAATAAGTCATCAATGAGCACTTTTAATCGTTTAGACTTACGGTCAATAATCTCAACGTATGCGTCACGCTCTTCGTTTGCTAAATCTGATTTCTTCAAAAGCTCTGTGTACGTAATGATAGAAGTTAACGGTGTTCGCAAGTCATGACTCACATTTGTAATAAGCTCCGTTTTTAATCGTTCACTTTTCGCCTGTTCCTTTTGCGATGCTTTGATACCATGCTTTAATGTATTAATATTAGCTGCGAGAACGGCTAATGCTGATTTCCCTATCACAGGTATATCCGGCTCCAAATTTCCACGCACGAATTCGTCAGTGCTGGTAACAATACGATTAAAATAGCCGGTACGCTTTATGATTACGATGGAGGCTGGAGCGCATACCACAATAAATAAAGGAACATAAAAAAGGATAAACTCAGGCTCTATGAGAGCAATTGCCGCACCAAAGCCAAAAGCAAATACGACGGATAAAAGAACAAATATTTGTATCCCCATACTCCGGATGAGAAACGCTTCCTTTATCCCCTGGTATACTCTGTACAGTAAGGACTTCTGCCAATCTACTTTCAGGTTCGCCGGGCCCTTTACTCTCTCTAACAAAAACTTCCCTTGAATACATGTTAACGCAACAAAAAAGGCTGTAGCAATTAAACTGAAGAGTGTATTTCTAACATAACTATATACATCCTGATGCAGGTACAGGCCATTATCTATTATGGAAAGAAAAAGTGTCAGAAGTCCCGTAAACGCCAAACCCATTACTGCTATGTCTATCGGAATACGGTTATAGTAAGGCTGCCATTTCCCTGTAGGAATAAATTGAATAACCGGTATTTTTTTGTTCAAATAAAAACTCAGCAGAAAAGCAATAATACCGCTAATGGTGTAGATCAAGAAGATTTTTTGTTTTTGCCCAAAATCATAATAGTCTGCCAGAATAGGGCTTGCCGAAGACGCTGCTTTAGGCAGCGCAATCTGCCCTTCAAACTTGCCCGTTTCCTTTTCTATTAACGGGGTTATCACATCATCATATTCAACAATTGAATTGTATGCTCCCTCAGTTGAAAGATAGCCATACTTTGGCGAAGGATAGCTTTGAATAAATATCATAGTTTTACTATTTATAAACGTATCGATTGAATCGCCGCTGGTGATATTTACATTCGTATAAATTTCTCCCGTTGCCGTGTTCTTTAAATAATACGTAAAAAGATCTTTGTTGTATCTTTCGGATTCTAAACGGTACTTTTCTATCTCACGAAAATAATTGTCGACCTTTTGTTCTTTTTCTTTCACGACTTTTGCCCGGACGTGTTCGTCGCTTTTAAAATTGTTTGTAATATCCTCTATCTTCCTGTCTCTTTCAGCAACATAGGCATCAGCTACTTCTTTATTTCCTGCTAACAGTGCATCCTGAATTTTATGCTCATATTGGCTTTTTATATTCGAGACCTGTGTGGATAAATCTCCATAGCGGTAACGGTGTTCTTCAATTTCCTCGGCCGTGACGGTAATTTTCTTTTTGATTTCTTCTTTATTTATATTACTTAATTCGAACATCTTTAGATAAGCAATAAACTGATTTAGCTGATCTTCAAACTGTTTAGTTTGAAAGTAATCTTTTTTTATATAGTCTTTTCCGTTACATAGTCCTGAGATGATACCGCTTAATCCGAAAGTAAATAACAAAATCCAAATGACGAATATCATCTTATTTTTCGATTTTGTACCCAATTCCCCATACCACCTTTAAATATCTTGGTTGTTTCGGATTAATTTCAATTTTTTCGCGAATCTTACGAATGTGAACAGCTACAGTATTTTCAGCGTTAAAGCACGGTTCCTTCCATACCCGTTCATAAATTTCGTTAATGGAAAACACGCGTCCGGCATTCGTCATAAGCAATTCGACGATTTTATATTCAGTCGGCGTTAATTTCACAACTTCACCGTCGACCGTTACCTCTTTTGCCGATTGGTCTAATGTAAGACCATTAAGATTAATGACTTTTTCTATTCCTTCGTACGTGCCCAGCGTAACGTATCTTCTTAGCTGTGACTTCACTCGGGCAATAAGCTCTAACGGATTAAACGGCTTCGTAACATAGTCATCCGCGCCAACCTGAAGACCTAGAATTTTGTCCATATCCTCGCTTTTTGCACTCAGAATGATAATTGGAATGTTTTTTTCCTCACGTATTTTAAAGGTGGTTGCGATACCGTCAAGCCGCGGCATCATAATATCTAAAATAATGAGGTGAATAACATGCTCGTTCAATTTTTCAATCGCTTCGATGCCGTCTTTTGCTTTTATAACCGTCATACCTTCATTTTTTAAATAGATTTCGATACCATCCCGGATTTCTTTTTCATCATCGACAACTAATACCGTGTAATTGTTCATCCTTTTTCACGCTCCTTTCAAAAGTATATCATGGTCAACTCCCGGGACTTTCTACATTGTAAAATGTAATTCTTAACATTAAATCAAGGGAATCCTTAAGACTTTCTTAAGTTTATGCTCTTTCTTTCTTAAGGATATACCATTGTATAGCGCTCCTCTTTACGCAAAAACTTCGCTTTTACATAAAGAAAAAAGCCTTATAATTATAATGATAAGACTTTTCAACCCGTAAAACATTTATCTATTTATGATACCGTTCTCCGTAACGGTAGGAATGATTAAAAATTGAGGACCAATACAAAAAGCAATCGGAGATATACGATTCGCCCATCCATCTAAATGCTTGTAAAAAAGGAAAAAACAGTGTAATATAATTACATTATTACACGAAAGGGTGACCATGGAGCGATGATCTTCTAATCCTATTTCAAAAGCACATTCGTTATAATTGCGAAGTCATTTTTGAATAGGATTAGTCTATACTTTTTTAGAAAAAGATGATCGTAGCTATAGTACCAGGTTTACTATGTCTTTTTCCATGGTTCTTGACGACCTCCTATCCAAAAATGACGGATGGGAGGTCTTTTGTTGTCTGTTAGAGAATATGTAGCTTTTTGTAAGTATTAGGGTCATTTACCTTATAACGGATGTTTATTTAATATTTACTACCTTGAAATAGAAAAGAGGAATGTTATGTCACAATTATTGAAAAATCGATTTGTTCAGGCCATTTTCCTTTCAGCCTTGTTCCTTCAAGTAGGAATTTGGGTTCGGAATTTTGCTGTTCTTTTGTTCGTTATGGAAAAAACGAACGGGAATGCTTTTGCTGTTTCCATGATCTCGGTAGCTGAATTTGCTCCAATCTTTGTTTTTTCGTTTATCGGTGGGACATTTGCTGATCGCTGGCAGCCGAAGAAAACGATGGTTTGGTGTGATATTTTAAGTGCCCTCTCTATCTTTGCGGTATTATTAACTCTTGTGTTTGGCTCATGGAAAATCATCTTTTTTGCCACGCTGATTTCATCGATTTTATCGCAATTCTCACAGCCATCCGGAATGAAGTTATTTAAAATGCATTTGAATCCAGAACTGATTCAATCAGCCATGTCCATTTATCAAACAATATTTGCGATCTTTATGGTGTTAGGTCCAGTACTTGGCACATTTATTTTCCAGCAGTTTGGAATTGATGTGTCCCTTGGAATTACCGGAGTTGCCTTCCTTCTTTCAGCAGCGATGTTATCATTTATTCCTGCTGATCATACGATGGATGATGAAAAGAAAACGGCGTCTTTACTAGAAGAGATGAAAAGTGGGATTCGTTATGTTATGGCAAAAAAAGAATTAAAGCTTCTCGGTCTATGTTTTATGGCGGCAGGGTTAGCTATAGGGTTGATTCAGCCTCTCTCCATTTTTCTCGTCATAGAGCGGCTGGAATTAGCGAAAGAAAGCTTACAATGGTTGTTAATGGCGAACGGTATCGGAATGATTGTAGGTGGAGCGGTTTCGGTTATGTTTTCTAAGTCGATTCCACCGCAAAGATTATTGGTTATTGGAATGTTAGCCAGCGCGATCGGACTAAGCGTAATAGGTATTTCAACTAATCTCTTCGTAACACTTGTAGCTGAATTTACTAACGGATTATTCTTCCCTTGTATTCAAATAGGGATTAACACATTGATTTTACAAAATACAAAGGCTGAATTTATTGGAAGAGTGAACGGAACGTTAAGTCCGCTTTTCACTGGGTCAATGGTTTTGACAATGAGCATCGCTGGGGTAATGAAGGAAATGTTTTCAATTATTACGATGTTTGAATCGGCAGCGGTTCTTTTTGTCATTGGCCTTCTCGTTATTTTACCAATCTATAACATGAAAGCGCAGAATGTCGAAGGAATGCTATCTAAAGAATAAAAGTAACTATTCAGCTCGTTATATAGTTACTTTTAGTTTATAGCCTCCCTTTCCCGTTAACTCCGTCGCCTGGATCGATGCGAGCGTGTTTTTTGAAGTCGTCAATAAACTGCTTTGCGTTTTTAGGATGTTTTCCGCAACTGAAAAGTTAAGCAAAATGCAATTAAAAAGCTAAGTATCCATATTCCATAAAAGAATACTATGTTGAAGATCTGCAAGGTTACTACCAACATCTACAGATGGGATTACCACCGCTATATTATAACGGACGTAATAATCCAAAAAACCTATATTCTTAAGTTGAATACTTTGTCCGAATAATGACACTCACCTATGAGAAAGTAACAAACCTGGCAAAAAGATTTGCTAATAACGAACAAGATACTAGAGTTGGCAACCTTGAACCAAATGAAAAAACGCTACTCCGCTTTATTATTGAAAAAAAACGTCCTGTTAAGCTTAAAGAGATAGTAGCTATATTCCAAGCTCATCCTAGGACCATTTCAAAATGGGCGGAGCATTGAGTAAAAAAAGAATTATTGAACCTGCCAGTGGCGATAAACATGTTTCATCTTATAAGCTTGGAAAAGAATATGAAGATTTAACGCTACATGACCTAGGTTATACGGAATAGTTCTTAACTGCTCTGGACAATTTGGAGAGGGTAAGCCCTCTCCATTTAATATTATGATGATATTACAATCCAATCTCATTTTGAAATTCTTAATAAATGAAATTAATTCAAATAAGAACACTCTCAAAATAAAAATTATTCTCTAAAATGTAAAAGCACATTCCACTATACCCCTTGCAAGTCTTGAATGAGTTGTAGCAAAATTCCCTCTTGGTAGCCCATTTTCCCTTCAATCTCTATAGCTGCAGCAAGATCACAGAGTACCGAATTTTTAAGTGAAGCAAGTTTTCCACGCCTCTCTCCCAACTCTACAACTGGCATGGATAATTGATAATCCTTCACCGTCATTCTCCATAAATGCCCCTGCTCTCCGTATCTTTCTTTAAAGCGTACGGCCATTGACAATCCTTCAGGGTCAAAGTCACCACTATAGTGAAGGGTGTGCCCTGATTTTACGAGCAAGTCCATTAGTCTTAACCCTGCTAGTTTAAATTGACCATGTGTGCATAATAGCGGCGCATGAGGAACTATATCCATTAGAGCCGAAAATACCCCAGAATTTTCAACGACATAGACCTTCTGTGAATTTGTTGCCGTCTTTACCTCTTCAACCTTGAGCAGTTCTCGTAATGGCACGTTTAGAATGGTCCCACTTTCTGTAGCTGTTTTCCAAACAGGGTGTGGAACTCCTGCCGTATGAGCTATTAGATTCGCCGCTGTCACAAAGTTAGCGATATCATCTCTCAACAAGTTAAATGAAAGCAGAAGATCATTAATCGGTTCCGTCTGAGAAGGAGGAGGTCCTTCCCCTCCTGATAGCACATATAAAAAATGAATCCAGAGCTTTCCTCTTGCCGTTGATAGATCAAAAGAATGCGGATTTCCAGTAACTCGTTGACTAAACAAAGGATACCGTTCCACCTTGCTTGGCAGAGATGAATACGCAGATTGGAGAATCCGAACTTCTTCTTCAAAGTCCGTTTCAAGGAGCAAACGCCAAATCCAAAGTGTATCAGGCGTTCGCCCTTCTAGATAAGTGAACCATTGGTGGATTTGAGGGTACCGCTTCTTCATGAGGTCTAAAGTTTTCTGTTGTGCGGTCACAATTTCTTCTTTCACGGCATTTTTAGATTGAATCTTTTCCCCAAAGAAGGCTTCAAGCAGTTCATGTAAGGAAATTCCAGAAAATCGTGTCTGCTTTAAGCGGTGTTCAAAGTCCAGTAGCAAAAGTGTCCCTTTCCGAAGTAGATGATGTGGGGATGCTCCCATAAAAAGAGCGACTTCCTCCATTTCCTCTGGTGAAAAGCCCGATAACTTAACCGAGCCACCTATTCTTCCTAATGATTCATACTTTTTGCGAAAAAGGCGAAAAAGGGCATCATAGCCCTTTTTTGATTGAAAGTACTGTACTGCTTCCATCAATCTCTCACTCATCTTGTCCCTACCTCCTCTGGTATTTGGACATTCAATGCTTGTCCATCCCATTTGTATCGGATGACGGTGACAAAGTTGGCATTTTTGGGTCTAACAAGTTCACAGATAGATAGAAATTTGACCGTTTCATAGTCTCCCCATAACACTTGGGAGTTCATGATATAATTAAAATTAAGCTGTTCTACAATCTCAAACATTTCTTTAATATTGTTTTCATCGACTCCAGCAAAGGCCTCGTCTAATGAAATAATAAATGGAGCGTGAGGAGCTGCTTCCTGATAACGTGAATAGCAAGCGGTAAAGAGCGGGATATACATCGCCATCGCCTTCTCTCCCCCGCTGAATTTGAAGAAATTATGGTTAGTAAGTTCTCGTCTTGGTTCATTTGGTCGTTCAAAATAAAGAACGAACGAGAACCACTTACGATAGTCGAGCACCATCTTTAAGACTTGTAGCAGCGTTTGACCTTCTCCTTTTTCTTCCAGCCACGTTTTCGCAGCTAGAATTTTCGAGCGGAAGTGATTCGTAATCCGCTCAAGGTCGTGGTCATTCAATAAACTCGCATCTTGCTTTAATAGAGAGACCAAATCTTTTGTGTCCAATTCTTGTTCAGTATCCGCAGTTCTTGGACGCCATTTAATCGAGAATTTCAGCCCCGATGACGTATCTCGACTCTCCATCAAGCCTCTCATTTTCTCTGTCCATTGCTCTGCACGACGAATCCGCCCTCTCAGCTTATGACCGACGGAGTTTAAGAGGATCTCCTCATATAATTTCTTATCCATTTCATCCAGTCGGTTCTCTTGAATGGCCCACTCGCGCGAGACCGCTTCATGTAGAGCAGATGGGGAAATCTTGACTCCCCGCTGGTCAAATTCGATAAAGTTGCGTGTCCCTTTCGATTTCCACTGCTCAATCACTGGTTTCCACTCTTCCCATTCAATCTCATTCATCCAACTTGGAACAGTAGGAACATCGGTAAACAACCTCATTTTATGTTCAATTAAATCTGGTTGTAAGCTGTGGTATAAAGCCGTTAGCTGCCCTTCCAGTGGCGCCTTTTCTTTCAACGACTTTCCTTTTGTGAACTCTTCCACTCTCGTTATGTCAAACGGTACATCTTCCTGCATTCCATTCGACGCTCGTTTCCATTCCTTCCGCACAGTTTCTTCCCATACCGTCTCCATTTGGCTCCAGAAAGAGTAAGATTCCCGTCGCTCTTTCACTTTCTCTTCCGTACTAGTTCGTTTCTCTTGTTGACGTGGTAGCCGCTCTCTCACGTCTTCCAACGTTAACTTCACTTGGTTTAATTCTGCCGTAACTTGTTGTATTTCACGGCGAATCTCTTCCGCACCAGCGAGCTGTAATTGTTCTTGAATATGAAAAATTCCTTGTTCCTCTCGCGATAGCTTATCTTCTAACATATTCAGCTCTCCACGGTACTCATCCAACTCTTCTTGCACCTCACGGACGAACTTCTGCTCCCTTTCATGATCATGAGTAAGGCGAATGAATCTCTCGTGTTCACGGTGAATTTGGTCAAGGGACTTCTCATACTGTCGACTGAGGGAAAGAGCATTTTGGTAGGATTCCACCGTCAATTTAAGGAGCAATCCATCTGTTGCATGAAATAGTCGTGCTTTAATTCTTTGAAGTTCGTGATCGAGTTCTGCTAGCTGCGTGGAAATTCGCCCGATTTGCTCCAAGCGCAATTTTACCCTTCCTTGCGCCTCTTTCATTTCGTTATAGCTAGTCTTCACGTCCGCACTAGAAGGAAAACGTCCCCATGCTTGTTTGGAGAGTTGCAGCGCCTCATCAAGTGACTTCTGCTCTTCTTGTAAACTGCGAATCTTTTCTTTGCAAGCATCCATCTGCTGTTCCAGTTGCGCAATCAATGCTTCACGATAACGTTTTCTTGCTTCTCTTCCAATAAAACGTACCTCGTTAAGGGGCAGGGCGTGTCCTCGTAAACTTGCAAACTGATACGTTCCATCTTCCCCAAAGTGAACCGGAGAATCTCCATCCATTTCAATACTCTCAAGAATATCCTGGACGCGTTTGATCGGAATTTTCGTTTGTGCTTGATCTGGCTGCAAGTAATCTGCCAACGTATGCGATAAAAGCTTCGGATCCCCTATTAACACGCGGTCATGCTGCAGAGAAATTTCTTCCGTTGTTACGAGCGCATCCAATAAACCCGTTTCCATTAAAGCGCTCTCTAAGCGTTTTTGAACATCCTCTGATACGTGCGGTTGAAATTCCACTAATTCATAGAGAGGGGCAAAGACAACCGATTGCTCTTCCAGTAGCTTTCGAGCCTCCACCGTTGCTTCATGCCGAACGGGTTCTGGATCACGCTGGGCTTTTCTCATTTCCCATTCCTCTCTCAGTCGGGCTAGCTCTTTCTCGGTCTCCTTTTGCTGTGCTTCAAGGGTGGAGCGTTTCGTCCGTAGTCTATCCTCATATTGTTGTACATATGGAGAAAATACTTCCTTCACGTCCTCATACTCGACATGAGAATATAAATCATCAACCAAGCGCGCCATTTCTTGCAAAGCAGTTGACGGCACATGATACACATGATGTTCATCTGTCCAAAGGTGAATTTGATGAATTAGCTTTTGTTTCTCTTCAGACAACGTTTCACGCCATTTACGTTCTTCCTCTTGCGCTGCGTCCCGCTCGCGTTCGGCTTCCCCCAGTTCATGATTTTTCTCCTGCATCCTGCCCATCGTCTGCTCACGAAGTTGAAGCTCATGTAACGCTTTTTCTAGTTGTTGCGTATGTTGCTGAATCTCTTTCTTCCATAGATCAAACGCAAAATATTCATGCTTACTACGCTCGTAATCCTGTACATTTTGCTCGTGCTGTGAAAAGGCACTTTCTTCCGCTTCATACGCCAAATCTTCTATCAGCTCTAGTAGCTTCTGATCTTGGTCGGCCACGTTTTGCTCCAGCTCATGAATTCTCTTTCTACTCTCGCGTTCCTTATTGGCCAAGCGATCTATTCGCTCGGTGCGGTTCTTGATCTCTTTTTGTAAATCCTTATGAGTTTGAACCTTCTCTTGTAGCTCTTTTTCCAACTGAAACACTTCATGAGTCGCTAACCGATTTCTCTTTTCCTCTAAAGTTCCTTGACGAATAT
>NZ_BJXX01000081.1 GCF_007991215.1 Aneurinibacillus danicus | reverse complement strand
CATGGTAGAGATTTTAGAAAAATCTTTATAGATTTCCCTTTTGCATTTGTTAGAACATTGATACAATGGAAGTAGAAAGATGTGTTGCCCGGCAGCGGAGGCTGCCGGGTATGTTTCCGAATAATAACTGACTGAGCAATCGCTCGCTTTGAAAATTTTGTGTACTATTAAGGAGGCGCGAAAGAGAATGAGAAAATCTGTCATTGTAAGTGCGGCCCGCACACCTTTCGGCAAGTTCGGAGGTAGTCTGTCTTCGCTTCAGGCGGTCGACCTGGGGGGCATTGTTATTAAGGAAGTAGTGGAGCGTGCCGGCATCTCTCCGGATATGGTAGAAGAGGTTATTATGGGGATGGTGCTGCAGGGTGGTGCCAGACAAATTCCTTCGCGCCAGGCAGCACGTAAAGCAGGTCTTCCGTGGGAAGTACAGACGGAGACTATCAATAAAGTCTGTGCATCGGGTCTGCGCAGCGTAACGCTGGCCGATCAGATTATCCGTGCCGGTGATGCGGATGTAATTGTAGCAGGCGGTATGGAAAGCATGAGCAACGCACCGTACATCGTGCCCAATGTGCGCTGGGGCATGCGCATGGGCGACGGTAAGCTGGTCGATCTGATGCTGCATGATGGATTGACCGACGCCTATGATGGTCAGCACATGGCAGTACATGGCAGCAATGTGGCCGCCGAATATGGAATCTCCCGTGAAGAGCAGGATAAATGGGCGCTGCGTAGCCAGCAGCGTGCCGCAGAAGCCATCAAAGCAGGCAAATTAAAAGAGGAGATTGTACCGGTTTCCGTACCGCAGCGCAAAGGCGATCCGGTGGTTGTCGATACGGATGAAGCTCCGCGTGAAACGAGCATTGAGCAATTGCAGAAGCTCCCGCCTGTATTCACAAAAGACGGAACCATTACAGCCGGTAACGCACCGGGTGTCAACGACGGCGCAGGCGCCATGGTTGTCATGTCCGACGAAAAAGCGAAAGAGCTTGGTGCCAAACCGCTGGCAACGATTCTCGGCCATGCGGCGGTTGGTCAGGAAGCGCCGTACATTGCGACTACGCCGGGTCTTGCTATTAATAAATTGTTGAAGAAAACCGGTTATACCATCGACCAGATTGACTTATTGGAAGTTAATGAAGCGTTTGCAGCGGTTACGCTGACCAGCCAAAAAATCGCAGGCTGGGATCCGGAAAAAGTAAATGTAAATGGCGGCGCCATCGCGTTTGGCCACCCGATTGGAGCCAGCGGCGCGCGCATTTTGATGACGCTAATTTATGAACTCCGCCGTCGGGGCGGCGGTCTCGGTATCGCGGCGATTTGTTCGGGTGCGGCCCAGGGTGACGCCATTCTGGTGGAAGTACCGGCCGCCGAATAACGATAGAAGCTATGAGATAGGAGAGAAGGCGAAGAATGAGGAAAGAATTCGACTTGAATACGGAAAAAGGCCCATGCCTTTTTCATCCCGGAATCTTTTTCTTCTCCTTATTCTCCCTCTCTTTTCTTAAATATTTATTTAGAACATAAGGAGTGGAGAGGAATGGAAGTAAAAAAATTCATGGTCATCGGCGCAGGCCAGATGGGAAGCGGTATTGCGCAGGTAGCAGCACAGGCCGGTCTTGAAGTCGTGCTTCATGATGTGAAAGACGAATTCGTCAACCGCGGACTCGGTGTTATTACTAAGAACCTTGCGCGCGACGTAGAGAAAGGCCGCAAAACGGAACAAGAGAAGCAGGATATTCTTGACCGCATCACGCCGTCCACTGACCTTACTAACGCAAAAGACGTTGACTTCGTAGTAGAAGCGATTGTTGAAAATATGGACGTAAAAACCGGGGTTTTCAAACAACTGGATGAAATTGCGCCGGCGCATGCCATTCTGGCAAGCAATACGTCTTCGTTGCCGATTACGGAAATCGCCGCAGTTACAAACCGTCCGGAGAAAGTAATCGGCATGCATTTCATGAATCCGGTTCCAGTTATGAAGCTAATTGAGGTTATCCGCGGTCTGGCAACCTCCGATGAGACATACCGCGTGGTTGCGGAGCTGTCTGAGAAGATGGGCAAAGTGGCAGTAGAAGTGAACGACTTCCCCGGCTTCGTATCCAACCGGGTGCTAATGCCGATGATTAATGAAGCCATTTACTGCGTATATGAGGGCGTGGCGACGCCGGAAGCGATTGACGAAGTTATGAAACTCGGTATGAACCATCCGATGGGACCGCTTACGCTGGCTGACTTTATCGGTCTTGATACGTGCCTGTACATCATGGAAGTGCTGCATGAAGGATTCGGCGACTCGAAATACCGTCCGTGCCCGTTGCTGCGCAAGTATGTAAAAGCAGGCTGGTTGGGACGCAAATCCGGACGCGGATTCTACACATACCAATAGATATACATTCACAAAGAGCATCAGGAGTTAGGAGGAGAAACCATGCATTTGCAATTTACAGAAGAACAAGAGATGATGCGCCGTATGGTGCGTGACTTCGCCCGCGAAGAAATCGCACCCCGGGTGGAGGAGATGGAAGAAACGGATGAATTCCCGCTCGAAATTATCCGCAAGATGGGCGAATACGGATTAATGGGAATCCCGATTGAGGAGAAGTGGGGCGGTGCGGAAGCGGACTTTATCTCCTATATTCTCGCAATCAATGAAATCTCTAAGGTAAGCCCGACAGTTGGGGTTATTCTCTCCGTACACACATCGGTCGGTACTAATCCGATTCTTTACTTCGGTAACGAAGAACAAAAGAAAAAATACGTACCGAAACTGGCTTCCGGCGAATATATCGGTGCGTTTGCGCTGACCGAGCCGAACGCCGGTTCCGACGCTGCCAGCATGCGTACAACTGCGGTGAAAAAAGGCGACAAATACATTCTGAACGGAAGCAAAATCTTCATTACAAACGCCGGAGCGGCTAACACGTACATTACGTTTGCTGTCACCGATCCGTCAAAAGGTTCCAAAGGAATCTCGGCGTTTATTGTAGAAAAGGATACACCAGGGTTTACTGTCGGCAAGAAGGAGAAAAAGATGGGTTTGCATGGATCCAGCACCTGCGAATTAATCTTTGATAACGCGGAAGTACCGGCGGAAAATCTGCTTGGCGAAGAAGGTATAGGTTTTACCATCGCCATGGCGAACCTGGATGTAGGACGAATCGGCATCGCGGCGCAAGGTCTCGGCATTGCGGAAGGCGCGCTCGAACACGCGATTGCGTATGCGAAGGAACGCCATCAATTCGGCAAGCCGATCGCTTCCCAACAGGCCATCGCGTTTAAACTGGCCGATATGGCGACACAAACCGAAGCGGCGCGCATGCTGGTCTATCGTGCGGCGGCCCTGCGCAACCAGGGTATCAAGTGCGGCATGGAGGCATCCATGGCGAAGCGTTTTGCAACCGATACGGCGATGAAAGTGGCGACGGAAGCTGTCCAGGTCTTCGGCGGCTACGGCTATACGCGTGAGTATCCGGTCGAGCGCTATTTCCGCGACGCCAAAGTAACCCAGATTTATGAGGGTACCAACCAGATTCAGCGTCTTGTGATTTCCAAATACTTATTAAACAAATAATAAAGGAGTGGGGAGAGCATGGATTTCCAACTGTCTGAAGAACACAAAATGCTGCGCCAAATGGTGCGCGAATTTGCGGAGAATGAACTGGCCGACAAAGCCGGGGAGCGCGACGAAGAAGAACGTTTTGACATGGAAGTATTCCACAAGATGGCTGAGCTGGGCCTGACGGGTATTCCGTGGGATGAGAAGTACGGCGGTGCAGGTTTTGATTTCTTAAGTTACGTCATTGCGGTGGAGGAGCTGTCGCGCGTCGACTCCTCTGTGGGGGTTACGCTGTCTGCGCATACATCGCTGGCGAGCTGGCCGATTTATAAATTCGGTACCGAAGAACAGAAGCAGAAATTTCTGCGTCCGCTGGCCGAAGGCAAAAGCATGGGTGCCTACTGCCTGACCGAGCCAGGTTCCGGATCCGACGCTGCCGGAATGAAGACAACGGCGAAAAAAGACGGCGATCACTACATTCTGAACGGAAGCAAAATCTTCATTACAAACGGCGGGCTGGCAGACATCTATATCGTATTTGCCGCTACCACTCCGGAATTAAAGCATAAGGGACAAACCGCGTTTATCGTAACGAGCGATATGCCTGGCTTTAAAGTCGGCAAAAAAGAGAAGAAGCTTGGTATCCGTTCTTCCGCAACGACGGAGATCATTTTTGAAGATTGCCGTGTGCCGGCAGAAAATCTGCTGGGTCAGGAAGGGCAGGGTTTTAAAATCGCGATGATGACGCTTGACGGCGGCCGTAACGGCATCGCTGCTCAGGCGGTAGGTATCGCGGATGGCGCGCTGACGCATGCGATTGCGTATGCGAAGGAACGCCATCAATTCGGCAAGCCGATCGCTTCCCAGCAGGCCATCGCATTCAAACTTGCAGACATGGCAACAAAAGTGGAAGCGGCCCGTCTTCTGACCTACCAGGCCGCTGTGCTTGAAGACAGCGGTCTGCCGTATGGAAAAGCGTCTGCAATGGCAAAACTTTATGCGGGCGATATCGCAATGGAAGTGACCACCGATGCGGTACAAGTCTTCGGCGGTTACGGTTATACACGCGAATATCCGGTAGAACGCTTCATGCGTGATGCCAAAATTACGCAAATCTACGAAGGAACGAACGAGATTCAGCGTCTTGTCATCTCGAACTACTTGCTGAAAGACTAAGGATGTGAGCGTATTGCATACATTGGTAGAGCGGATTCTTAATGGAGATCGCCGGGCGGTTGCCCGTGCGATCTCTTATATAGAGGATAACCATCCCGAGAAGACGGAGATTTTGCAGGATCTTTTTCCGCATACAGGGAAATCATTTCTTGTCGGCATTACCGGTTCGCCGGGCGCGGGCAAAAGCTCGTTTGTCGATAAACTTATCGGGTACTTGCGCAGGCAGAATCTGACCGTAGGAATCGTGGCGGTGGACCCTACCAGCCCGTTTACTGGTGGTGCGATTCTCGGCGATCGTATACGCATGCAGGATCATTTTCTTGATGAGGGTGTATTTATTCGTAGCATGGGTACGCGCGGCAGCCTGGGCGGCCTGGCGCGTTCCACGAAAGAGGCGATTCGCGTGCTCGATGCGTACGGCAAAGATGTCGTAATTATCGAAACGGTGGGCGTCGGCCAATCGGAGCTTGATATTATGAACGTCGCTGATTCGACGGCCGTTGTGCTGAATCCGGGCGGCGGCGATACGGTGCAGGCATTTAAAGCGGGCATTATGGAAATTGCTGATTTGTTCATTTTGAACAAAGCCGATCTGGCCGGTACAGAGAAATTATACCGCGAAGTGGAGCAGATGCTTGACCTGGTGAAGCATGACGCTGCATGGCGTCCTCCTGTAGTTAAGACCATTACGCCGCAGAACAAAGGAATCGATGAAACATGGCAGGCATTTCTTAATCACAAAACGTATTTGAAAGAAAGCGGCGAGTGGGAGAAGCGACGCGCTTCTCACCTAAAGGAAGAAGTGGCGGAAATCGTGGAGCACGAGGTGCATCAACTGGTTACCAAGCATTTGCGCAGTGAAGGATACAAAGAGATTATGGAGAAAGTTTCCCGTCGTGACATTGATCCGTATGAAGTAGCAGGTCAGCTGTTTCATCAGTTAGTAAAAGAAAAATAGTATTCTGAAAAGTATTGCGGATTCGTTTTCTTCGTGCGTATAATAAGAAGAAAGAAGAGGCGATATGCCTTTTCTTTTTCCCTGCACTCTGAGCAATCGCTCAGTCAGCACGAGGAAAGGAGCAATGTACAATGGAACAACGAAAATCGATCCCTTCGATGGTAAAAGACCCGAAACTCATCGAGAAGCGACGCGAACAAATTATTGAAGCAGCGGTTGAGCTTTTTATCTCCAAAGGATTTCACAAAACGACCACCCGAGAAATTTCCCGTGCATCAGGATTTAGCATCGGCACGCTATACGAATATATCGAATCAAAGGAAGACGTTCTCTATCTTGTATGCGACGCAATCCATGCAGGTGTGGAAAAAGGATTGCAGGAGGTATTGGTAAACGGCGTGAGTGGAGCCGTGATGCTGAAGGCGGCCATTGAGGGCTTCCTGCGTGTTATGGATCAGATGCAGGACCGTGTGCTGCTGATTTACCAGGAGATTAAATCGCTTCCTCCTGACACGATGAAGTATGTACTTGCCAAAGAAGAAGAGATTACCGGATTTTTTGAGGAGATACTGCACCGGGGTAGAATGGATGGTTCGCTTAATATCGACGAGAAGTCGGTGAAGCTGATGGCACACAATATCGTGGTGCTGGGCGAGATGTGGACATTCCGCCGCTGGAGCCTGCGTAAGCACTACACGCTCGAAGAATATACGGAAATGCAGACCTCATTGATTTTGCGCGAATTGACAGGAAAATAAGGAGGAAAACCAAGATGGAAACGGCAATTTATCGTCCGAAGCACAATGTTCGTTTTGTCACGGCTGCCAGCCTGTTCGACGGCCATGATGCATCCATTAACATCATGCGCCGCATCCTGCAGGCGTCCGGAGTGGAGGTCATTCACCTTGGCCATAACCGCTCTGTAGAGGAGGTTGTAAATGCCGCCATTCAGGAAGATGCACAGGGTATCGCTGTAAGTTCCTACCAGGGTGGTCACGTTGAGTATTTCAAGTATATTATTGACCTGTTAAAAGAGAAAAACGCCTCTCATATTAAAGTGTTTGGCGGCGGTGGCGGTGTTATCGTTCCTTCTGAAATTCGCGAACTACATGAATACGGTGTGACAAAAATCTTCTCTCCGGATGACGGACGTATACACGGTCTTCAGGGTATGATTAACTGGATGATTGAGCAGACCGACTATCCGACTCCCAAAGAAGTCGAAAAAGAAATCAATGAGCTTAAAAATCGCAGCTGGAATGCAATCGGCCGCATGATTACGCTGGCGGAGGAAAATGTCGAAAAGCAGGACCGGGAAGTAGCGGCGACGCTCGAGAAGGTTAACGCTATGGTAGAGACGGTTCCGGTTCTCGGCATCACGGGAACAGGCGGCGCTGGAAAAAGCTCGCTGACGGATGAACTTGTGCGCCGGTATCTTGAACAATACCCGGATAAGACGATTGCGATTCTCTCTGTAGATCCATCCAAGCAGAAAACAGGCGGAGCACTGCTGGGCGACCGCATCCGCATGAACTCGATTAATTCGCCGCGAGTGTATATGCGCTCGCTGGCTACCCGTAAATCCCACAGTGAGCTCAGCAGGGCTATCGGCGATGCAATCAATATCGTAAAAGCGGCAGGTTACGATTTTATTATCGTCGAAACATCCGGCATTGGCCAGGGCGACGCCAATATTACGCAGGTGTGCGACGTCGCTATGTACGTCATGACCAGCGAATTCGGTGCGCCGACCCAGCTTGAGAAAATCGATATGATCGATTATGCGGATATTATTGCCATCAATAAATTCGAGCGTCGCGGCTCCGAAGACGCCCTGCGTGATGTTAAGAAGCAGTGGGCGCGCAGCCGTGCCATTTTTGACATGAAAGACGAAGATATTCCGGTTTACGGCACGATCGCAAGCCAGTTCAATGACCCGGGCACAAACGTACTGTTTGTGAACCTGATGAGAGTCGTCTCCGAAAAAACCGGCACCGAATGGCCGACAACGATAGACATCTCCCGCGACACAAAATCGAAGAAGAAATATATTATTCCGTCGGACCGTGTGCACTATCTGGCCGAAATTGTAAACACGGTACGTGAGTATAAGAAATTCACCGAACAGCAGGTGCAAATTGCACGTAAGCTGTTCCAATTGAAAGGCACGAAAGAAGAGCTGTCTCAACAGACTGGAGAGCTTGCGGCCGATCTACGGCAGGAGATTGATAAGCTGATTGCACATTATGAAGAGAAGCTGCATCCGGAAAGCAAAAAAATTCTGGAGAATTGGGAGTCGCTAAAAGAAGCGTACCAGCAGGATGAATTCGTCACCAAAGTACGTGACAAAGAAATTGTCACCAAACTGTACACGACGTCGCTATCCGGTACGCGCATTCCGAAAGTAGCGCTGCCGAAATTCGAAGATTGGGGAGAGATTCTCCGCTGGTCCATGACGGAGAACCTTCCGGGACACTTCCCTTATACAGCAGGCGTATTTCCATTTAAGCGCGATAGCGAAGATCCGAAGCGTCAGTTCGCGGGCGAAGGTACACCGGAGCGGACAAACCGCCGCTTCCACTATCTCTCCAAAGATGATACGGCAAAACGTCTGAGTACGGCATTTGACAGTGTGACCCTGTATGGTGAAGATCCGGATTACCGTCCGGACATTTACGGGAAAATCGGTACGAGCGGCGTCAGCATTTGTACGCTGGATGATATGAAGAAGCTGTATGCCGGATTCGACCTGTGCCATCCTTCCACGTCCGTATCTATGACGATTAACGGACCGGCGCCGATTATCCTGGCGATGTATATGAACACGGCGATTCAGCAGCAGCTTGATAAGTTCAAAGAAGAAAACGGGCGCGAGCCGAACGCTGAAGAAGCCGAACAGATTAAAGCGTACACGTTAAAGAGCGTACGCGGTACTGTTCAGGCGGACATTCTGAAAGAAGACCAGGGACAAAACACGTGCATCTTCTCAACTGAGTTTGCGCTAAAGATGATGGGTGACATCCAGGAATACTTTGTTAAGAACCATGTCCGCAACTACTACTCGGTAAGTATCTCCGGCTACCATATTGCAGAAGCGGGAGCGAATCCGATTTCTCAGCTGGCATTCACGCTGGCGAACGGTTTCACGTATGTGGAATACTACTTGAGCCGCGGTATGCATATCGATGACTTTGCGCCGAACCTGTCGTTTTTCTTCAGTAACGGTCTTGATCCGGAGTACAGCGTACTCGGTCGTGTGGCCCGCCGCATCTGGGCAGTCGTGATGAAAAACAAATACGGCGGAAATGAGCGCAGCCAGAAGCTGAAATATCATATTCAGACATCCGGCCGCTCGCTGCATGCGCAGGAGATGGATTTCAATGATATCCGCACAACGCTGCAGGCGCTGATGGCCATCTACGATAATTGCAACTCGTTGCATACGAATGCATACGACGAAGCGATTACGACGCCGACGGAGAACTCCGTACGACGTGCGATGGCAATCCAGATGATTATTACGAAAGAGTTAGGATTAGCCAAGAATGAAAACTCGCTGCAGGGTTCTTTCATCATTGAAGAGTTGACCGACTTGGTGGAAGAAGCGGTTCTGGCTGAATTCCAGCGCATCAGCGATCGCGGCGGTGTACTGGGCGCGATGGAAACGCAATACCAGCGCAGCAAGATTCAAGAAGAATCGCTTTACTATGAAACGCTTAAGCATAACGGCGAGCTGCCGATTATCGGGGTCAATACATTCCTGAACCCGAACTCATCTGAAGACGACTATGAGATTGAGCTTGCCCGTGCAACGGAGGAAGAGAAGATACAGCAAATTAACAATCTGCGCGCCTTCCAGGAGCGCCATAAAGACGCCGTAGGCCCGGCGCTGCAACGCTTAAAAGAAGTGGCCCGCAGCAACGGCAACATCTTCGCCGAGCTGATGGAAACGGTTAAAGTGGCAAGCCTTGGCCAGATTACCGGAGCGCTTTATGAAGTAGGCGGCCAGTATCGCCGGAACATGTAAATTCGAAAGACGAGAGAAAAGACTCGCTGGATTGAAAGAAAAAAGGCGAGGTCTCTTTCCCTCGTCTTTCTATTATGGGTAAGATAAGTTTAAGACGAAGCCGAAAAGAGAAAGGTAACACTTTTTGCCCTCTTTCTTTCCTTGCATTACTCTTGCATTTTAGGGGTTAAATTGTATAAAATAAGGAATGCTGAATAATAGGGAAAGTATACCCGGACGCGGGGTTCCCGCGTCTTGTTGCTTGAATACCTGTAAAGAAGGGAAGTGCCGAGGGTGAGCAGTGCTTTAAACCTGGAAGCAGAAAAAATCCAAGAAATGGCGATGGTAGATCTCGCTTATCAACTGTTGAACCAATCGAAAAAACCGGCGTATTACCGTGATTTGTACAAAGAACTGACAGAAATGAAGAACATGTCGGAATCGGAAGCGATGGACATGATCGCACAGGTTTACACAGAGATAAACCTTGATGGCCGTTTTATCTGCCTCGGTGACAACCTCTGGGGCCTGAAACGCTGGTATCTCGTCGAGACGCAGGAAGAATCCGCTGAAGGCGGTTTCCGCGGCAAATTTGCGCTTGATGACGATGATGATTTCGATGAAGATGAGGAAGAGATCGAAGAAGAATATGAAGATGTTGATGACGAACAGGTTGATGACATAGACGATGATGAAGAAGACATTGATGATGACTTTGTCGATGAAGAAGAAACAGAGGAAGAATTCGAAGACGAGATGGATGAAGACGAGATGGATGACGAGGACGAAGATCTTGACATATAATATATAGGACGATAAAATACTTTTTGGGCTTTAAAAGTATACAATGTATCGTTGACTACTAAAAACAAAAGTGCCCCTCCGAATATTCGGTTGGGGAATACTTTTGTTTTTTTATTTTTCTAGATTCATACAGTTAATTGTTTTGTGGAAAAGTATTGAATGGGCAAAGAAAGAGGGGTTTATTTGTATGGCAAAGTATATATTTGTAACTGGCGGTGTGGTATCTTCTCTAGGTAAAGGGATTACGGCCGCTTCTTTGGGCCGTTTGTTAAAGAACCGCGGACTGCAGGTAACCATCCAGAAGTTTGATCCGTACATTAACGTTGATCCGGGTACAATGAGTCCGTACCAGCACGGGGAAGTATTCGTAACGCAGGACGGAGCGGAAACGGATCTCGACCTTGGCCACTATGAGCGTTTCATCGACATTAACCTGAATTCCAACAGTAATGTAACAACGGGTAAAATATATTCTTCTGTTATTACGAAAGAACGCCGCGGTGACTACCTGGGTGGAACGGTACAGGTAATCCCCCATATTACGAATGAAATCAAGGAACGCGTATTCCGTGCCGGCCGCGAGACGAACGCGGATGTTGTCATCACGGAAATCGGAGGTACGGTAGGGGACATCGAAAGCTTACCGTTCTTAGAAGCGATTCGTCAGATTAAAAGCGATGTCGGGCGCGATAATGTCATGTATATCCACTGTACGCTTGTACCGTATCTGGCCGCCGCAGGCGAGATGAAGACGAAACCGACGCAGCACAGCGTAAAAGAGCTGCGCAGCTTAGGCATTCAGCCGAACATCATCGTATGCCGCACCGAACATCCGATGTCCCAGGACATGAAAGAGAAAATTGCCCTCTTCTGCGACATTGACCCGAAAGCAGTCATTGAAGCGACGGACGCTGAATCGCTGTACGAAGTGCCTTTGGCGCTGAAGGAGCAAGGGATGGATGAATATGTGTGCAACCATTTGAACCTTACCTGTCCGGAAGCGGACATGACGGAATGGAAGCAGATGCTTCATAAAATCAAAAATCTTTCCCACAAGACAACCATTGCCATTGTCGGTAAATACGTGGCGCTGCATGATGCGTATCTTAGCGTAGCTGAGGCGCTGTACCATGCCGGTTATGCGAACGATGCGGACGTTAACATCGAGTGGATTGATGCCGAAGAGGTATATGAGCACAATGTAGCCGATCTGCTGGGGCGCGTGGACGGTATACTCGTGCCGGGCGGTTTCGGTGACCGCGGTGTAGAAGGAAAAATTATCGCCACCAAATATGCGCGTGAGAACAAAATTCCGTTCCTGGGCATTTGCTTAGGCATGCAGGTGGCAGTCATCGAATTTGCCCGTCACGTTGTCGGTATGAAAGATGCGAATAGCTCGGAGATTAATCCGTCAACACCGTATCCGGTCATCGACCTGCTTCCGGATCAGAAAGATATCGAGAACCTGGGCGGTACGATGCGCCTTGGTCTGTATCCTTGTAAGATGGAGAAGGATACGGTAGCCCGCGCTTCTTACGGCGAGGATCTTGTATATGAACGTCACCGTCATCGTTATGAATTCAACAACCAATATCGTGAAACGTTAAAGAATGCAGGCCTGAGATTCAGCGGCACGTCGCCGGATGGCCGTCTGGTGGAGATTATTGAAATTCCGGATCACCCGTGGTTTGTGGCAAGTCAGTTCCACCCGGAATTCACTTCCCGTCCGAACCGTCCGCAGCCTTTGTTCCGCGATTTCGTAGGTGCGGCACTGCAGTTGAACAGATAAGGAAAATTTTTAAGGGACGATCCTGATGCTCGTCCTTTTTTCTTTCCTTAATAATGTGAAAAAAGAAAGGATTTTTTTAGAATTTAGCGAATCTTATTATAGCCATGGTAGTGAGGATACATAATGTACGCGCATTCGCATGATACGAATGAGAGGGGGAACGACATGAAAGACCAAAAAGTATTAATTGTCGATGATCAATACGGGATTCGTGTACTGCTGTTTGAGGTATTTGGAAAGGAAGGCTATCAAACGTTTCAAGCGGCGAATGGAAAGCAGGCGCTAGAGATTGTTGTGAACGAGTCGCCGGACCTCGTCATTCTTGATATGAAAATTCCTGGCATGGACGGATTGGAAATTCTAAAAGAAATTAAGAAAATTGCCCCAGATACTAAAGTCATTATGATGACAGCGTATGGCGAGTTGGATATGATTAAAGAGGCGACAGAACTTGGCGCGCTCACACATTTTACAAAGCCGTTTGATATCGATGAACTACGAACAGCGGTAAATAAGCAACTCGCATGCTAATCTTTCATTGTGGTATAATAAGCAATGTTTGAGAGTATGCACAAAACAAGGAGGATCTTACATATGCCATTAGTTTCGATGACAGATATGTTAAACAAAGCCGTGGAAGGAAAATACGCAGTCGGCCAGTTTAACTTGAACAATCTAGAGTTCACGCAGGCCATTCTGCAGGCCGCGGAAGAAGAGAAATCCCCTGTCATCCTTGGAGTAAGTGAAGGTGCAGCTCGTTATATGGGTGGGTTCAAACTGGTTGTAGCCATGGTAAAAGCATTAATGGAAGAATATAAAACGACTGTGCCGGTGGCTATTCACTTAGACCACGGATCTTCCTTCGAGAAGTGCGTGGAAGCGATCCATGCCGGCTTTACATCGGTTATGATTGACGGTTCGCATTACCCGCTGGAAGAGAATATTGCACTGACGAAGCGCGTTGTTGACGTAGCGCATGCGCTGGGCGTGTCTGTGGAAGCGGAACTGGGCCGTATCGGCGGACAGGAAGATGATCTGGTAGTCGAAGATGCGGAAGCGATGTATGCAGTTCCGGAAGAATGTGATAAACTTGTGCGCGAGACCGGCGTAGATTGCTTCGCTCCGGCGCTTGGTTCCGTACATGGCCCATACAAAGGTGAGCCGAAACTGGGCTTTGATAGAATGGAAGAGGTAATGAAACTGACAGGTGTGCCGCTTGTATTGCACGGTGGTACAGGCATCCCGACAAAAGATATCCAGCGCGCGATTTCTCTGGGTACGGCAAAGATTAACGTAAATACAGAGAACCAGATTACGTCTTCTCAAACGGTTCGTAAAATTTTGGCAGAGAAGCCGGAACTGTATGATCCGCGCAAATATCTGGGACCTGCACGCGATACCATCAAAGAAACCGTTAAAGGAAAAATGCGCGAATTCGGCAGCAGTAACCGGGCGTAAACACCATTTGTCAGCATAAAGACACAAGGAGTGTATTATGAGGTTCTTTATTGATACAGCAAACGTAGAAGAAATCCGCGAAGTAAATGAATGGGGCGTATTGGCCGGCGTTACGACTAACCCGTCTCTTGTAGCGAAAGAAGGCCGGGACTTCGAAGAAACGCTCAAAGAAATCATCGATATTGTAGATGGTCCGATTAGCGCCGAAGTTATCAGCCTGGAAGCCGAAGGCATGATTGAAGAAGGAGAGAAGCTAGCCTCCCTTTCCAAAAATATCGTAATCAAGGTGCCGATGACGGTAGAAGGTTTAAAAGCGGTAAAATATTTCACCAAGAAAAAAATCAAAACAAACGTAACGTTGGTGTTCTCGGCAACACAGGCCCTGCTTGCGGCACGTGCGGGCGCAACCTATGTGTCGCCGTTCCTCGGACGTCTAGATGACATCTCCCAGGACGGTCTGCAACTGATTGCGGATATTGCTCAAATCTTCGATGTACACGGCATCGAGACTGAAATCATTTCGGCAAGCGTACGTCATCCGCTGCACGTAGTAGAATGCGCGAAGATGGGTGCGGACATCGCGACTGTTCCCTACAAAATCTTCAAGCAGATGGTGCAGCATCCGCTAACCGATGCCGGAATCGAACGTTTTCTTGCAGACTGGGAAAAAGCGCAGCAAAAATAATAGCGGAACGAAGCACCTTTTCAAAATAAATGGGGAAAAGGTGCTTTTTCCCATTGAGTAAGGAGAATCGAGCTGTGGAGAAGTTGTTTATCAAAGGCGGACAGAAGCTTACCGGAAAGATTCAAATTAGCGGAGCGAAGAACAGTGCGGTTGCGCTTATTCCCGCTGCGATTCTTGCTTGTGGAGAAGTTGTTTTGGAGAACGTTCCGGACATTAGCGATGTCCATATCTATAGTGAGATTCTGCAGGACCTGGGCGCGGTGGTCGAGCGCGATAATGACATGCTGCGCATCGATTCTACGAGCCTTACAGCCAAACCGATGCCAAACGGCAAGATTAAGGAACTTCGAGCATCCTACTATCTGATGGGCGCAATGCTGGGCCGGTTTGGAGAAGCGACTATCGGACTTCCGGGCGGATGCAATCTGGGTCCGAGACCGATTGACCAGCATATCAAAGGGTTTGAAGCGCTCGGAGCGAGATTGTCTCACGACCACGGTTCTTTACATATTCAAGCCGGAGAGCTTGTCGGAAGCAAGATTTATCTTGATGTGGTAAGTGTTGGGGCAACAATTAATATCATGCTGGCGGCCTGCCGGGCCAAAGGCAGAACGGTTATCGAGAATGCGGCCAAAGAACCGGAAATCATCGATGTCGCTACGCTGTTGAACGCAATGGGCGCCAGCATCAAAGGCGCGGGAACGGACGTCATCCGGATTGAAGGCATGGCGCAGCTGCACGGCTGCCGCCATTCGATTATTCCCGACCGGATTGAAGCAGGTACGTATATGATTGCTGCCGCGGCCACAGGCGGCGACGTAGTCATCGACAATGTTATTCCCCGTCATCTGGAATCCCTTATAGCCAAGCTGAGGGAAATGAACGTGCAAGTGGAAGACGATGACGACGCCGTTCGCGTCATTGGAGGAGACAACTATGAGTCTATCGATATCAAAACACTCCCTTACCCCGGATTCCCCACTGATCTTCAGCAGCCTATTACTTCCCTACTCACTGCCGCAACCGGCACAAGCATTGTGACGGACAACATCTACCATGCCCGGTTTAAGCATATTGAACATCTGCTTAACATGGGAGCTAAGATAAAAGTAGAAGGCCGTTCAGCCGTCATTGAAGGAAGGACGCCGCTTGTGGGCGGAAAAGTGATGGCGACGGATTTGCGAGCCGGAGCTGCGCTTGTCGTGGCCGGATTGATGGCGGAAGGAGTCACCGAGATTACCGGTGTACACCATATTGATCGCGGGTATGCCAAATTGGAAGAGAAATTGAAGAGCCTGGGTGCCGTTATGTGGCGCGAGAAACCGAGCCAAAGAGCTTACTAAAGAAACAGGAGATGAAAGAGAATGGAACGCAGTTTAACAATGGAATTAGTTCGTGTGACGGAAGCAGCGGCGCTTGCATCTGCCCGCTGGATGGGACGCGGTAAGAAGGAAGATGCGGATGATGCGGCCACTACAGCGATGAGGGCTGTGTTCGACACAGTGCCGATGCAGGGAACGGTCGTTATCGGCGAAGGTGAAATGGATGAAGCACCGATGCTGTATATCGGTGAGAAGCTCGGCCAGGGCGTAGGGCCGGAAGTGGATGTAGCGGTTGACCCGCTTGAAGGCACCAATATCGTAGCGAAGGGGACCTGGAACGCGCTGACGGTTCTGGCAGTTGCAGACCGGGGGAACCTGCTGCACGCGCCGGATATGTATATGGATAAGCTGGCAGTAGGTCCGGAAGCGGCTGGCAAAGTGGACATCAATGCGCCGATTATCGACAATCTTAAAGCGGTAGCGCAGGCAAAAGGTAAAGACATCAGCGACCTTGTCGCATGTGTAATGGATCGTGAACGCCATGAGAAAATTATTCACGAAATCCGCGAAGCGGGAGCACGTATTAAGCTAATCTCCGATGGCGATGTGGCCGGTGCAATCAATACAGCTTTTGAACATACCGGCGTAGATATTTTGTTTGGCATCGGCGGCGCACCGGAGGGAGTTATCGCCGCAGTTGCACTGAAATGTCTGGGCGGTGAATTCCAGGGCCGTCTCGTACCTTATAGTGAAGCGGAGATCGAACGCTGCAAGAAAATGGGTCTTACTGATCCGCATCAGGTACTACTTATGGAGGATCTCGTAAAAGGGGACGACTGCATCTTTGCGGCAACCGGCGTAACGGACGGCGAGCTGCTCAAAGGTGTGCGTTTTGAAGGCACCAATGCGTTTACCCAGTCTGTTGTTATGCGTGCGAAATCCGGTACGGTCCGCTTCATTGACGGTCAGCATCGCCTTGAGCGCAAACCGCAGTTCGTTATGAAGGACTAGTCCAGTCTATAATCGGTTAGACTGGTCATTACTTAAGAAAAGTGTGGTGTTTAAGCATTATATGGAAATGAATCTAGCACAATTAGAAGAGAAGAAGTTAACGGAACTTTATAAATTGGCCAAGGAATACCAGATCCCTTATTACGGCACATTTAAGAAACGAGAATTAATCTTTGCGATTTTGCAGGCACAGGCGGAGAAGCAAGGTCATATGTTCATGGAAGGGGTGCTGGATACGCATCCGGATGGGTTCGGCTTTCTCCGTCCTATCAATTACCTGCCGAGCGCGGAAGATATTTATATCTCCGCTTCGCAAATCCGGCGTTTTGATTTGCGGACCGGCGACAAGGTATCGGGAAAAGTACGTCCGCCAAAAGAGAACGAACGATATTTCGGACTTTTGCACGTCGATGCAGTCAATGGAGAACCTCCTGAGACTTCGCCGGAACGACTGCATTTTCCGGCACTTACGCCCCTGTATCCTCAGGAGAAGATGGTGCTTGAAACATCGCCTACCAAAATTTCTTCCCGTATTATCGATTTAATAGCGCCTGTCGGATTCGGGCAGCGCGGACTTATCGTTGCCCCGCCGAAGGCCGGTAAAACCATGCTGCTTAAAGAGATTGCCAACAGCATCGCGACCAATCATCCGCACGTCGAGCTGATTGTTCTATTAATTGATGAGAGACCGGAGGAAGTAACCGATATGCAGCGCTCGGTCAAAGGGGAAGTTGTAAGCTCCACATTTGATGAACTGCCGGAAAATCATATCAAGGTGGCTGAGCTGGTATTAGAGCGCGCATTGCGCCTTGTCGAGCATAAAAAGGATGTTGTCATCCTGCTGGACAGCATTACCCGCCTGGCACGTGCATATAATGTGACGGTCCCGGCAAGCGGACGTACGCTGTCCGGAGGGATTGATCCTGCGGCTTTCCATCGTCCGAAGCGCTTTTTTGGGGCGGCGCGCAATGTCGAAGAAGGAGGCAGCCTGACGATCCTGGCTACCGCGCTGATAGAGACGGGTTCCCGTATGGACGATGTTATCTACGAAGAATTCAAAGGAACCGGAAATATGGAGCTTCACCTCGACCGCAAGCTTGCGGAACGCCGCGTCTACCCGGCGATTGATATTCGTCGTTCCGGTACGCGCCGCGAAGAATTGCTGTTTACGAAAGAAGAGCTGAATAAAATTTGGACCCTTCGCAAATCCATCCACGACAGCAACGAATTCACTGAAGCATTCATTAAGAAAATCGCCGAATCGAAAACGAACCAGGAATTCCTCGACTCCCTCGTGTTTGAGAATGTCAAGAAGCCGATCAGCAAACCTCGTTCATAGTTAAACAGAATATAATATAATTGCAAGAAAAATAGGGAAAACTGCGGCCCTCTCTTTTCTCTCGTTTGGTGACGTTTGCAGCAAAGTATGAATAAAGCCGACAATGGTCTCCCTCTTTGAGAGACACCGATGTTCTGTCGGTGTGATTGGCTGTAAATATGGAAGCGGACGGCATAGTTTCCATTCCACCCAGGAAATCCCCGCTTCAAGCGCGCATGCGATAAGCGGGGGAGTGTTCATATTTTTTCTGGCTTGTTCATATAAATGGTACAAAACCACCATGGTCAATTAGTCACAAGCCCTATCATGAAAATGAAGGGAAGGACGGCTGACTTTTGTGGTACGAAGGAGTACAAGATATGAACGAGTTTCAGGCGATAATTCTGGGGATTATCCAGGGACTAACCGAGTTTCTTCCCGTTAGCAGCACAGGGCATCTCTATCTTGGGCGGCACCTGTTCGGATTGGATGAGGCCGGATTGTTTCTGGATACCATGCTTCATATCGGAACTTTGTTTGCGGTACTGGCCGTATACGGTGACGATGTGATAGCGATAGTGAAAAAGCCGTTTAACCGTTTGACCGGCTTGCTTCTGGTGGGAACTGTGCCTGCGGTAGCTGTTGGGCTGCTATTTGAAGACTTCTTTGAAGAAGTTTCCCGTACCGGCGCAACGGTAGGCTATGAATTTTTGCTGACAGGCTTCGTGCTCTGGATGGCGGATCGCTTGAAGAGTAGAGGAACGAAGCCGCTCGAGCGTATTTCTTACGGCGACGCTTTGTTCATCGGCTGCTTTCAGGCGGCGGCAATTATGCCCGCTCTCTCCCGTTCCGGCCTTACGATTGCGGCCTCCCTGTACCGGCGTATGGAACGGGAAGCGGCGGCGCGCTTTTCCTTTTTGTTGTCTCTCCCGGCCATCGGAGGCGGCGTACTTTTGCAGGGGGCGAAACTGTTTAGTGGTGAGAGTCGGGAGGTTATTGGGTTGTCTCCGCTTTTGCTTGGAACCCTTTTTTCTGCTATATTTGGCTATCTTGCTGTCCGCTGGATGATTGGGCTTCTGAAGAGCGGATCGCTAAAAGGATTTGCTGTCTATGTCTGGCTGTTAGGTCTGTTTATTCTCGGAGCTCAACTTTCTGGCGTGTTCTAATTTTTTTATATTAAGGAACAGCGACCGTATTTGCGTTCCATGTCTGGTGCCCTCCTTTTTCGGCAGGTGCTTTCTTTGACTTTGTATTCCCGGTGAATTATAATGATTCGGATGTACAGCAACCAAAAGCTTGCGAACGAAGAAAGTAAGGAGCTTTGATATACATGTATCTTGTTTATGCAGACCACCGGGGAAAGCTCTACGATCATCCGGAGTTGTTTGGCCTGGGCCGAAGCGGAGAGTCGCTGATGGAAATTCTCGAAGAAGAACTCATTCCGCTGCCGGAAGGTGCCACTCTGGTCAGCCTTCCGAACTGCCATCCGGTTGGCATGGACCCGGAAACGGGGGAAATGATCCGTCTTGAGGAATATCAGGCGGTCGGTGCGCTGATGCCGCAGGGCTTTACACGTCTTATGTTACCCGGATACGTAAAAGCCGATAAAGATGAAAAATTGCCGCTTTTTGGCTATACGGCTGTCGTATGGCACAATGACGGCTTCTACGTAGCGGCAGAGCAGTCCGACGACCCGTATAAATGGAATCCGCTCAATTTCCCGGAAGATGAAAAAGAGCGTCTGGTGAAAAATGTATTGGAACAATACCCGGAAAACCGCGTGTTTAACCATCTCAGCAATTGTACGCTGGGCTATGGCTGCCTGACGGCGTCCAACACATTCTTTAACCGCTGGGAGGCGGGGCTTCCAGTGTCGTATTCCTGCAATGCGGGCTGCTACGGATGTATTTCCGAACAGCCGGACGACAGCGGATTTCCGGCGCCGCAGACCCGAATGAACTTTAAACCGACGGTGGACGAGCTTACGGAAGTTATGCTGCACCACCTAAAGACTCCCGAGTCGATTATCAGCTTCGGTCAGGGGTGCGAAGGGGAGCCGTCCACCCAGGCCGCCATTATTACACAGGCGATGCGGCGCGTACGTGAGCAGACGAAAATGGGTTTTATTAACATAAATACGAATGCCGGACTCACTGATCACATCAAAGCGATCGTGGATGCCGGACTGGATTTAATGCGCATTAGCACCATCAGCGCGATTGACGAGCACTATAACGCGTATTATCGCCCGCGCGCTTACACACTTGAGAATGTGGCGAAATCTGCGGCTTACGCCGGCAGCAAAGGGGTGTATACCTCGATTAACTATCTCGTTTTTCCGGGCGTGTTTGATCGGGAAGAAGAGATGGAAGCCATGATTGATTTTATCCGCAAGAACGGTATTCGATTGATTCAGATGCGCAACCTGAATATTGACCCGGACAGCTATCTGGCCATGATTCCGCCGGCCAAAGGCGAAGTATTCGGCATGAAGCAGGCGCTCGAAATTTATCGCCAGGAGCTGCCGGATGTGATTATCGGATCGTATACCCATGTTCCGCCGGCTGCGTTCCAGGAGCTGCGCCGGAAGACGCTGGCTGTATGATTTTTTCATTAGAGATATTTGCAAAGAAAAGGCAGCCGTGCTATAATGCATTCATGTGTGTTTGAGTGTAACTCTGTTTCGTAAAGATTCAGGGCAGAAAGAGGTGAATGAAATGAGACCGGATATCCATCCTGACTACAAAGTGACAAAAGTTACTTGCGCATGCGGTAACGAATTCGAAACCGGCTCAGTGAAAGAAAACTTGCGCGTGGAGATTTGCTCCGAGTGCCATCCTTTCTTCACTGGTAAACAAAAATTTGTTGATGCTGGTGGACGTGTAGATCGTTTCAAAAAGAAATACAACATCAAGTAATATGATTGATGCAGCTAAAACAGACAGGCAGTTTCGCCTGTCTGTTTTTTAGTGCTTTTCTTGCCGCTCCTTTCAGGATAAGATGGATACGTTGGAAGGAGAGTAAACATGGCACAGCTATATTTTCGATACGGTACGATGAACAGTGGAAAGTCGGTGGAAATTCTGAAAGTGGCCCATAATTATGAAGAACAGGGAAAGCGGGTCATGATTTTTACATCGGTGCTTGATAACCGATATGGACGCGGATACGTAGCATCCCGCATCGGTTTACGACGGGAAGCGATTGCCGTGGACGAAGAAACCAACATCAAAACGGTCGTAGAGATGAATCAGGATGGTTTACCGAATTGTGTACTGGTGGATGAGGGGCAGTTCCTGCGCAGGCACCACATCCTGCAGCTTACGGAAATTGTAGATGAATTGAATATTCCCGTAATTGTATACGGGTTGAAGAATGATTTTGCCAATCATCTGTTTGAGGGCAGCGAAGCGCTTCTGCTGTACGCGGACAAACTGGAAGAAATTAAAACAATCTGCTGGTTCTGTGATCGGAAAGCCACAATGGTCCTGCGCGTCAAAGACGGCGAGCCGGTATATGAAGGCGAACAAATTCAAATCGGCGGCAATGACAGCTACATTCCCGTCTGCCGTAAATGTTACAAGCAGCCGCGAAGCATGAGCGGAAAGATTTCGCTTTCTTAATCCGGCGCATAAGCCTGCCTCCTCTTAGTACACACTATACATGAGGAGGTGGGCTTTATTTATGAGAAAAAGCGTAAGCATGGCACTGATTAGCGTCGTCCTGCTGCTGGCCGCTGGCTGTAATCCGAACAACCAGGGTGCGGCACCGCAGCGGCAGGGCGTTCAAGTAAACGAATATAATCGCACTACTCCGGAACGCACGACCCGGGTGCTGGTGGGAAGCGATTTGAATCCGAATATCGTAACCGGACGCAACGACGTGCGGGACATTCAGGCGGAAGCGGACAGCATGGCCAATGTGGCGGTGCAGGTACCGAAGGTCAAACGCGCCAGCGTTGTCATTAACGGAGCACGTGCCTATGTTGGCCTAACGCTGGCCGATACGGTGCGTAGCCCTCAGGAAGCGGCTGATATTCGGGAGAAAGTACGGCAGCGTGTTCAACAGAAGATGCCGCGCTACGATGTGCGCGTCAGCTCTGATACAGGCATCTTCAACCGCATTCAGGATATCGGCGACGGTATCCGCAGCGGCACGCCAATTAATAACTACCGCGTTCATATGAATGATTTGGATGGTAGAATAAAATAAGGAAAAACAGATGAAGAGAAGAGCGATGCCTGCAATATAAAAGCTTGGGTATTGCTCTTTTCTCTTATTTTGACTTATCTTAAGCAGTCCTATATAATTATACTGTTATGCTATGGAATTTTAAAATGAGGTGAAGAACCGTGCTACAGCGATTGGAATCGGTTGTTGAGCGGTATGAGCGATTAACGCAGCTTCTGTGCGACCCACAGGTCATGAATGATCCGCAAAAGCTGCGTGAATATTCCAAGGAACAATCGGATATTGAAGAGACGGTACAGGCGTATCGTGAATATAAAAAAACGACCCAGCAGTTGCAAGATGCTAAAGACATGTTGGAAGAGAAGCTCGACGATGAAATGCGTGAGATGGTCAAGATGGAAATTGGCGAGCTGGAAGATAAGAAGGAAGAACTGGAAGAGCGCATCCGCATCCTACTGCTGCCGAAAGACCCGAACGACGACAAGAACGTTATCATTGAAATCCGGGGTGCGGCCGGCGGTGATGAAGCAGCTCTGTTTGCATCCGACTTATTTGAGATGTACACCCGTTATGCGGCTAAGCATAAGTTTAAGGTAGAAGTCCTCGAAGCGGCTCCGACTGATATCGGCGGCTATAAAGAGATTATTTTCTCTGTGAACGGTAAAGGCGCATACAGTCGCTTGAAGTTCGAGAGTGGCGCGCACCGCGTGCAGCGTGTTCCGTCCACGGAATCCGGCGGACGCATCCATACGTCGACGGCAACAGTGGCCGTGCTTCCGGAAGCGGAAGAAGTGGAAGTAGAAGTCAATGAGAATGATATCCGCGTCGATCTGTTCTGCTCCAGCGGCGCCGGCGGACAGAGCGTGAACACGACCAAATCAGCCGTGCGTCTAACCCACGTGCCGACCGGTATCGTAGTAACCTGCCAGGACGAGAAGTCCCAGCACAAAAATAAAGACAAGGCGATGCGTGTACTGCGTGCCCGTCTGTTAGACAAGTACCAGCAGGAAGCGCATGCGGAATACGCCGATGCCCGCCGCTCCGCAGTGGGTACGGGCGATCGGAGCGAACGCATCCGGACGTACAATTTCCCGCAGAGCCGTGTTACTGACCATCGAATCGGTCTGACACTGCACAAGCTCGACCAGGTATTGAACGGGGAGTTGGACGAAATCATCAATGCGCTTGTACTGCATGAGCAGGCGGAATTAATGCGCAATGCTGAAGGTGCGTAAGCGGATGAATAAAATGGCGGTACGGGAAGCTATGCAGAAGGCTTCTCGTTTTTTACGCGAAAAAGGGATCGATGATGCGGCATTTCTGGCGGAGTACGCTATTCGCCACGCGTTGGGCTGGGATCGCATCCGGTTTATCTCGGGGATGTCCCACACATTGACGGAGGAAGAATGGACGAGAATTGACGAGGTTGTCCGGCGGCGCGCAGCCGGAGAGCCGATGCAGTATATCGTCGGCACCCAGGAGTTTTATGGACTCGCTTTTGAGGTGAATCCTTCCGTTTTGATTCCACGGCCGGAAACCGAGCTGCTTGTGGAGGAGGTTTTGAAGCGGGTGAAGGAGCTTTGGCCGGAAGACGCCGCTCTTCTTGCGGCGGACATCGGTACGGGAAGCGGTGCGATTGCGGTAACGCTGGCCGCTTTTGGCGGTGAGAATTGGAAGCTGATCGCTACCGATATTGCGCAGGAGTCTCTGGATGTGGCTCATCGTAACGCGGTACGGCATCATACAGCAGATAAAATCTCATTTGTCAGGGGAGATTTATTGGAACCGCTGCTTCGTGACCAACGCAGGGTGGATGTTCTTGTGTCCAATCCGCCGTATATTCCATCGTTTGATGTTACACAGCTGGATACGCAGGTAAAAGACCATGAACCGCTTCGCGCCCTGGACGGTGGAGAGGACGGACTGGACTTTTACCGCCGGATGACGAAAGATTTGTCGCAGGTGCTGGCAGAGCGTGCGCTGCTTGGCTGGGAAGTCGGTATTCATCAGGCGGAGACCGTCCGCAGCTGGCTGGAAGATACCGGTCTTTTCCCGGAAGTATACATTGTGCACGATTTGGCCGATATCGGTCGCCATGTCATAGCTGTTCGAAGTTGAAGAGCGGTATCTCTAAATCTCTTATTCTCTAAAAATAGCAGGTTTATCCTCTCTTTTTGCTGTCCATACTGATGAACAGGGAGAGGAAAGGGGATAAGGGACATGAAAAAATATTATCTGCTCTTTTTTGCTTTATTTCTTTTACTAATGAGCTGGGAAAGCCAGAAAGAAGCGCTGGCTGTCTTTGCTGACAATATGGTGCCTGAGCAGTCGATTCGTTTGCGGATTCTCGCCAATAGCGATACCCCGGAAGATCAGCAGTTGAAGCGCCAGGTGCGCGACCGTGTAATTGAATCGGTGAAAGGATGGGCCGGGGGGGCGGAGAGCTTCGATGATGCTCGAATAGTCATCAGCAACCATCTGCCGGAGCTGCAGAGGATTGTAGATGAGACGATTAAGGAGAAGGGTTTCTCCTATGCTTCGCGCGTGGAGCTTGCGCCAACCGATTTCCCGACGAAAATGTACGGAACACAGGTGTTTCCGGCCGGACAGTACGAAGCTGTTCGGATTACCATTGGTAACGCGGAAGGAAAGAATTGGTGGTGCGTGCTGTTTCCACCGCTCTGTTTTGTGGATATTACCAATGGAGATGCGCAACAAAAGCAGGCTGATGCAGATCGGCAGAAGAAAGACGGAAATCAAATTCAAGTGCGGTTCTTTTTGGTAGAATTGTTCCATAAATTATTCACATAGTAAGGAAACTCTGTCGAAGTGGCAGGGTTTCTTCCTTTTTTTCGTGAAAATCGTGAGGAAAGAAGGAGAGGATAGAAAAATGGAAGTCAATGATAGTACAGATAACGACAAGACGGTGTGGAAAGGGCTGCTTATTTTTTTAATTCCGCTTATGTTGAGTAATGCGCTGCAATCGATCAGCGGCACCGTCAGCAGTATTATGCTGGGACGATTCATCGGAGTGAATGCGCTTGCGGCAGTGTCTGCATTCTTTCCGATGTTTTTCTTCCTTGTCTCGTTCGTTATCGGACTTGGAAGTGCAAGCTCTGTACTGATCGGGCAGGCGTACGGAGCGCAGAACTATGAACGGGTCAGAGCGGTGATGGGGACGACGCTGACAACGACGTTTTTGTTAGGAAGCCTGCTGGCGGTCATCGGCGTATTATTTGCGGAAGATATACTAGGCATGATTGGTACACCGGCCAATATTCTGGAAGATTCGGCGGCCTATGCGCGTATTTTCTTCTATGCAATTCCGATTCTGTTCCTGTATATCAGCTATACGACATTTATTCGCGGTACGGGCGATTCGAAAACGCCATTTTATTTCTTGATCATCAGCACGGCATTGACTGTCGCGCTAACACCGGTGTTGGTTCTCGGGTTATTTGGTTTTCCGGAACTTCGGATTAACGGGGCGGCCTGGGCTAACGTTATTGGTTCGCTGGTTACGTTTGTGATTTTCCTTATTTATTTGCGTCAGGCCAATCATCCGCTGCGCTTTAATCGGGAGGCACTGCGCCATTTGAAAATTGATGGCGCGATTTTTAAACTGCTGATTAAAATTGGGATTCCAACGAGCGTGCAGATGGTACTCATTTCACTGGCGACCATTGCCGTCATTTCTTTCGTCAATCGCTTTGGCTCACTGGCGACCGCGGCTTACGGTGCGGTAAATCAGGTGGCCAGCTATGTGATGATGCCTGCAATGAGTCTGGGGATGGCAGTGTCCATCTTCGGCGCCCAGGCGATTGGTGCAGGAGTGTTTGAGCGGTTGAAGAAAGTAATCCAGGCAGGAATTGTATTGAACTATATCATCGGAGGTCTATTAATAGTCCTTACGTATACGTTTGCCGGCGTCATTCTTTCTTTGTTCATCACAGAAGCGCAGACCATGGAATTGGCACATGAACTGCTGCGCATTACATTATGGAGCTACCTGATTTTTGGCCATGCGAGCGTTATGTCCGGGATTATGCGTTCAAGCGGTACTGTATTCTGGCCGACCGCCTTATCCATCGCCTCTATATGGGGAGTGGAAGTGCCGGTTGCTTATATACTGTCCCATCAAATCGGAATTGTGGGCATCTGGATCGCCTATCCGATTGCATTTACGGTTAACCTTCTTTTGCAATTCGGATATTATCAATTTTTCTGGAAAAAGCAGCGTCATACACAACTCATCCAGTAAGTTATCCACAAGATATACACAACTTGTGGATATGTTGTTTATTGCAAAGGAAAGAGGGAGCAGGTATAACTAAAAAAGAGCACAATTTAGTAGAACTGAGGGTTTTTCAATGAATCAGAGAACAAAGTACTGGAATGTGGATAAGATTGTGGATGGCCTGGAAGATTATCCACAGGTCCATGAAGCCGCAGCAATAGTAAGAAATAATGGGCTGATCGCGTTTCCGACAGAAACGGTATACGGGCTTGGCGGTAACGGACTTGTGGATGAAACAGTGGAAAAAATCTATACCGCGAAAGGCCGGCCGAGTGATAATCCACTGATTCTCCACATTGCCGACCGGGTTCAATTGAATGAATTGGTGGCCGAAATACCGTTAATGGCCGAAGCGCTTATGGAGGCATTCTGGCCGGGACCGCTGACCATTGTATTTCCGAAAAAACCGGGTGTGGCGATGCGCGCGTCCGCCGGTCTGGATACAGTGGCGATCCGTATGCCGGACCATCCGCTGGCTCTGGCATTGATTCGAGCGGCACAGCTTCCGATTGCCGCACCAAGCGCCAATCTCTCCGGACGCCCTAGTCCGACGACCGCGCAGCATGTACTCGAAGATTTGGACGGACGGATTGACGGAGTGTTGGATGGCGGTCCGACCGGCATCGGCGTAGAGTCTACGGTTGTGGATATTACGGGAGACGTGCCCATGATCCTTCGTCCGGGCGGTGTCACGGCGGAGCAAATCGTCGAGATCACGGGAGAAGTAGCAATCGATCCAGGCATTCTGGGCGAGGAGGCAGCGCCGAAATCACCGGGGATGAAGTATCGGCACTATGCGCCGAAAGGAGAGATGTGGCTGGTCCGTGGCGAGAATCCGGCCCAGATGACACAGCGCGTCCGCGAACTCGCGCGCGCTGCAGCCGATGAAGGAAAGAAAGTCGGCATTCTGGCAACCGAAGAATCCGTTCATAGCTATGACGGAGGGTATACAGTGGTCCCCTGCGGAGAGCGAAGCGATTTGATTAGCGTAGCCCGTCGTCTTTATGATGTACTGCGGCAGTTTGACCAGGCAGGCGTAGATGTAATTTTCGCTGAGACGTTTCCGGAGAGCGGCGTTGGTGCAGCTATCATGAATCGGCTTGCGAAAGCTGCAGGCAATCGCTATCTCTAATCCGCATATCCTGTACGATTGTGCATATCTTGTCTATATAGACAAACTTTGATGTTTCGACATTTGTTTGGTGGTATGGGGGTTAGATTTGCCTTGCATGAAAAAAAGGGAAGCGTCTCTTTTTTCATCTTTTCAACTTCTTTTTCCCCTGCCTCTTCCCTCACTCCGCGAACGAATGTCGATTTATCAAGTGTAAATGCACATAGACAGGAGGAATGGATGTGGGCATAGAATGGGAGGCGTTGCAGTGGGGGGAACTCATTACGTTGCTGATGATCGGGACGGCCCTCGGCATGGATGCTTTTTCGCTTGGCATTGGCATGGGGATGAGCGGCATCCGGTTGCTGACCATTTTAAAAGTGAGTTTGACTATTGGTATTTTTCATATTGTTATGCCGTTGATTGGCATTGGCCTCGGGCTGTTTCTTACTTCATATGTGGGCCATGTCGCCGCATACATCGGAGGGATGATTCTTGTCGCACTGGGGCTGCATATGCTGTGGAATGCTTTTTTTGGCGGCAAAGAGAGAAGCCCTCTGTTGAAAACAACGTTCTGGGGGCTTTTGTTATTTAGTTTTAGTGTAAGTCTGGACGCGCTCTCGGTCGGTTTCTCGTTCGGACTTTTCCGTGTTAACGTTATGCTGGCGGTATCCATCTTTGGCTTAATGGGGATGGTGCTGGCGGCGGCAGGCCTTCTGCTGGGTAGAAGGGTCGGAAGCTGGTTTGGGGAATATAGCGAAATTTTCGGGGCCGTCATTCTGCTCGGTTTCGGGATTAAATTTTTGCTGTAGGAGCCTGACCGATGATAGCGGCGGAACTTCTGTTGATTAGTGCGGGAACCGGATTGACTACGGTGGTGGGGGCGCTTATGACATTGTTTGTTGGGATGCCGGGACATAAACTTATGGCGTTCTACCTTGGTATGTCCGCAGGTATTATGGGGCTGGTTATTCTGGCTGATCTGCTGCCGGCCGCTTTTCGCGGTGGAGAGTGGTTTGGTGTGTTGCTTGGAATTACGGTTGGATTTTTACTCTTGAAAATACTCCGCCATATAATGAGTGCGCACGGAAAACACGGGGCAGAGCACAGCGGGGAACATCGGCGTACACCGCAGGAATGGCGCGGATCCGGATGGATGATGGCGGCTGCACTGGCGTTTCATCATGTGCCGGAAGGGGTAGCGATCGGTGCGGGATTTCAGACGCATCACCATGCGGGCGTGATGATCGCGCTATCGATGTCGCTGCACAATATTCCCGAAGGAGTTGGACTGGCCGCTCCGTTTTTGCTGGGAAGTATGCGCCAGCGTTCCATTCTATTGCTCGCTTTTCTTATCAGTCTTAGCATTCCGGCGGGAGCCTGGTTGAGTGGATTGTATTTTATGTCGACTCCGCAGGCCATTACTTTCGGTATGTCGTTTGCGATTGGCGCTATGGCGTATCTTGTCTGGAAAGAGCTTGGTCCGGCGGGGCTTGCCATGCACGCATTAAGCGCGCAATTAGGTATGCTGGTAAGCCTGGCAGCGATGATGCTGCTCCATCTGATGATGTAACTAATACTGGAAAAAGAAGGGCACAATAGAGTAGAATATGGTGGCTAAACTTGCAATCTCGGACAATTCCGATGACAATGAAGAAGAGTAGGAAAGGGGAGAACTTGATGCGTATTTTGTTTGTTTGCACCGGTAATACATGCCGCAGTCCGATGGCGGAGAAAATGTTGAAAAAGATTGCGGCGGACCGTGGAATCGACGTGGAAGCGAAATCCGCCGGATTGTTTGCGTCTGCAGGATCGGCTGCATCAAAGCATGCTGTCACTATTCTTGAGCGGCAGGGTATTACAGAAAAGCACTCTTCACAGGCGGTAACGGCCGAGTTGATGGAGTGGGCCGATCTTGTTATGACAATGACCGAGTCCCACAGAAATACGCTCCTGCAGCAGTTCCCTGAATTCCGGGAGAAAGTGTATACGCTGAAAGAATATACAGACACGTCGGAAGAAGCCCAGGAGCGTCTTGCGGAATTGAATCGGCTGTATGAACGGTTAGAACAGAAGCAGGAAAAGTTCATGGAAGAACATCGCGAAGAAATTCAAAAGTTGGAAGACGAGTATCAGGAGCTGTACAGCAGGCTCGAACAGGTGCGCGAGAAGCTCGATGATTGGAAAGAGCGCATTATGCAGGCGACCGTAGAAGAGCGAAATCAAATCGCCATCCTGGAAAGCCAGACTCCGAACTATGATGTAGCCGATCCGTTCGGCGGAAGTCTTTCGGAATATGAAGCATGTGCACAGGAAATAGAAGGGGCATTAAAGCGTCTCGTTGACATTTTGCAAGAAGATGCAAATTTTTCATCATAGACAAGCTAATTTGATTAATAAATAGCCCCTGTTTCATCCGATAAATAAGGATAGAAGGACTTTATCTTTTGAGGCGGCAGGGGGGAACAGCATGAATAACAAACCTACGCATTCGTTTGGTTTGGTTAAAAAGCTTGTGCTCGGCATCAGTGGGCTATCGGCTGTAACGTATGGAACAAGCGGTTTTTTCATTTTTGTTATAAGCGATTATGTAACACATATCATTCCGTACTGGTTATTTATACTGTTGACGCTGGGACTCGGCGTATTCTGGTCAGGTGTGTTCGGCTGGTTGATCGCACGCTGGATCGTAAAACCGATCGTTGAACTGGAACAGGCGGCATCCCGCGCATCTGCGGGTGATTTGCGTGTGGACATCGGGGAGTTGAAGTCGGGAGATGAGATTGCCGCGTTATCCCGCTCGTTTGCTTTGATGATCAGCAACCTGCGTGCGATGATTAACGATATTAACCAATCGTCTGAACATGCCGCGGCGAGCGTGAGTGAATTAACGGTGGCGTCGGATGAAGCCGCATTACAAATCGAACAGATTAGCGTAACGATGGATCAGATTACACAAGGCGCAGAAAATCAGGCACGCCATACAGAGGCGATGGTCGAATCGGTGGAAGCGGTGGGCGAGCTATCACGGGAGGCGGCCGAACATGCGGAAAGCTCCCGCAATCTGTCCCGACAGATGCTTACCACGCTTGCGGAAAGCGGCAAAGTGGTCGAATCGCTGGTAGAAGGTATGCATAAGCTGGCACAGGAAAATGAACAATCGATTGAGACGGTGCGCCGTTTGGAGCAAAACGCGGCACAAATCGGCAGCATTACCCGGGTCGTCAGCGAACTGGCCGATCAGACCAATTTGCTGGCGCTGAACGCAAGCATTGAAGCAGCGCGTGCAGGCGAGCACGGCAAAGGGTTTGCGGTTGTAGCCGACGAGGTGCGGCAGCTGGCTGATGAGAGCGGCAAAGCAGCTTCAAATATTACAGCGCTGATTGAACAGATGCAGCGTGAGGTAACGGGCGCAGTAAGACAAATTCAGGGACAGGTGATTATTGCGGATACGGAATCCAAGCGCGGCGAGCAGACAATGCAGGCGCTGCGCAACATTTCCAGTTCGGTGCATGAGGTCGTTGCATCCGTGGAACGAATTGCGGCACTGATTGAGCGGCAAAGCGAAAGCATGAAGGTCATGATGAAAGATGCCCGCGATGTGGCCCAGGTGGCCCATGAAACGTCACGCGGCGCGGAAATCGTTTCTCAGGCCGCGCAGGAGCAGACAGCGTTTATGGAGGAAGTGGCGGCAGCCGGACAGGTGCTGCGCACCCAGTCGGAGCAGTTGAAGGAGTACGTCTCAAAGTTCCAGTTGTAACAGAGAGGAGAATGCATGGTGGCAGATATCTCTTTACAGTATGTGCAACTTGCGAACGGGGAAAGGATCGGCTATCGAGAACGAGCGGGCGGTACGCGCCCGCTCGTTCTTGTGCACGGCAATATGACATCGTCTGTGCATTGGGATGTTTTTATGGAGGCGCTGCCTCCTGAATATAAAGTATATGCGGTGGATATGCGAGGATTCGGTGAATCAAGCTACCATACACCTATCGATTCGCTGCATGATTTCGCTCTGGATTTGGACGATTGGGCGAGAATAGTGGGGCTGTCGTCTTTCGTGCTGATGGGCTGGTCCACCGGGGGCGGAGTGGCAATGGATTTCGCGGCCGATCATCCGGATAAAGTAGAGAAGTTGGTACTGCTGGCATCTGTGGGCACGAGAGGCTACCCGATTTTCAAAAAAGATGAACACGGCCAGCCCGATATTACACAGCCGCTGCGTACGAAAGAAGAGATTGCCCTGGATTTGGTCCAGGTACTTCCGATTCTGCGGGCGTATGAGACGAGGGATAAAGATACGCTACGGCAAATATGGGAGATGCTCATTTATCACGACAATAAGCCGGATGAAACGCGCTATGACAGATATCTGGAAGATATGCTGACGCAGCGCAACCTGGTCGATGTCGATTATGCACTTGCCATGTTCAATATCAGCAGCGAAACCACCGTGATGGGCGAAGGAAATGGCAAAGCGTCGAAGATTACGATGCCGGTTCTCGTTTTAAGCGGGAAAAAGGATCGCGTTGTGCCGGAGCAGATGGCGCTGGATATTCAAAAAGATATCGGGGAAAATGCGCGCCTTCGTTATTTGGATACCGGGCACTCGGCGCTAATTGACGACCTGCCAGGATTGGTCCGCGTCGTTACAGAGTTCATTGAAGAATAAATTAGTTCATGGGTGTTTGAGTATTATAATATGATTCTAAGCATAATGCAAAGAAAATTCTTACAAATCAAAACGATTTATTTCCGAACGTTTTTTGTTATATAATCAAAAATGTACAGTTTTTTCGTTTCCAAGCACAAAAATCCTCTATGCATTTGCTTTCAATAGGTTATAATACAAAAAGAAGCAGATGGATTACAGAAACGGAGGAATCCAGACGTGAAAGTCGCAATTGCCGCTGACCACGGTGGTTATAAATTAAAAGAGGAAATTAGAAAGTATCTCGAGTCTACAGGCATCGAATATAAGGATTTCGGGTGTAATTGCGAAGATTCGGTCGACTATCCGGATTATGCATTGCCGGTGGCTGAGAAAGTTGCAAAAGGCGAATTTGACCGCGGTATCCTTATCTGCGGTACAGGCATCGGCATGTCGATTGCCGCCAACAAAGTCAAAGGCATTCGCTGTGCGTTGGTACATGATTGCTTTACGGCGAAGGCTACGCGTGAGCACAACGATTCCAATATTCTGGCGATGGGTGAGCGCGTTATCGGGCCCGGATTGGCTTTAGAAATTGTGAAAATCTGGCTTGAAACGGAATTTTCCGGCGGCCGCCATCTGCGTCGTGTGGAAAAAATTAAAGAAATTGAGGACAAACAGTAGGTCCTTGACGAAGGCAGTGTGAAAACCTGTGAAGATGGAACAGTTAAGGCAAGACATCAGCTCCATTATGGAGGATCTCCTGGCGGCCAAACCGCTCGGTGAGAATCATATTCTTGTCTTCGGTACAAGCACCAGCGAGATTATCGGTAAACGAATTGGCTCTGCAGGCAGTGAGGAAGTCGCCGCAGCGCTGTATGGAGCGATTGAAGAGGTAAGGCAGGAACATGGATTTTCCGTAGCGTTCCAGTGCTGTGAGCACTTAAACCGGGCGCTTGTAATAGAAAGGGAAACAGCGGAACGTTTCGGCTGGCCGGAGGTAACCGTTGTGCCTGTTCCGCGCGCCGGAGGAGCTATGGCTTCGCATGCGTTTCGGCAGATGCGGGATGCGGTAGTGGTGGAAACCATTCAGGCCGATGCCGGCATTGATATCGGGGATACATTCATCGGTATGCACATAAAGCCGGTGGCCGTGCCGATTCGTCCGCGTACAAAGCAGTTGGGTGAAGCACATGTAACGATGGCGGTGACGCGTCCGAAACTTATCGGCGGCTCCCGCGCAGTATACGAGCGCACCTGGCCGGAAGAAAGCTGTCATTAATCTAAGCGTTTTATGAGGAGGAGAAGAGAGGATGCTTGAACAAGTGAAGAAACACGACCAAGAAGTAGCAGAAGCCATCAAACTGGAATTGGGCCGTCAGCGATCGAAAATTGAACTTATCGCTTCCGAGAACTTCGTCAGCGAAGCGGTAATGGAAGCCATGGGTACGGTATTGACCAATAAGTATGCTGAAGGATATCCGGGCAAGCGCTATTACGGCGGATGCGAGTATGTGGATATCGTAGAAAACCTTGCACGCGACCGTGCGAAGCAATTGTTCGGCGCTGAGCATGCCAATGTGCAGCCTCACTCCGGCGCACAGGCAAACATGGCCGTCTATTTCGCATTCTTAAAGCCGGGAGACACCGTGCTCGGCATGAACCTGTCCCATGGTGGACACCTGACACACGGCAGTCCGGTTAACTTCTCCGGTACACTGTACAATTTCGTGGAATATGGCGTAGATAAAGAAACACAAGTGATTGATTATGAGGATGTCCGCAAAAAGGCGGAAGAGCATAAACCGAAAATGATCGTAGCGGGCGCAAGCGCATATCCGCGCGTGATTGATTTCGCCAGGCTGCGTGAAATCGCGGATAGCGTGGGCGCATACTTGATGGTGGATATGGCGCACATCGCAGGTCTTGTGGCGACCGGCCACCATCCGAATCCGGTGCCGTACGCTGATTTTGTCACAACGACGACGCACAAAACGCTGCGCGGACCCCGTGGCGGTATGATTCTGTGCCGCGAAGAGTATGCGAAAGCGATCGATAAATCCGTATTCCCTGGCATTCAGGGCGGTCCGTTGATGCATGTCATCGCATCGAAGGCTGTCGCATTCGGAGAAGCGTTGAAGCCGGAATTCAAAGAGTACAGCGCTCGCGTCATCGCAAATGCTAAACAGTTAGCTGAATCGTTAAAAGAAGAAGGGTTTACACTTATTTCCAGCGGTACGGATAACCATCTGATTCTTATTGATGTACGCAACATGAATCTGACGGGAAAAGACGCCGAGCATCTGCTGGATGAAGTGGGCATCACCTGCAACAAGAATACGATTCCATACGATCCGGCCAGCCCGTTTGTTACCAGCGGTATCCGCATCGGTACGCCGGCTGTTACAAGCCGCGGCTTTGACGGGGAAGCGATGAAAGAAATCGCGGCTATTATGGCGCTTTCCCTGAAAAATCCGCAGGACGAAGCCAAGCAGGATGAAGCTCGCCAGCGCGTCGCTGCTCTTTGCGAGAAATTCCCGATGTATCCGAATCTGGAGATTTAGTTTAAATTGAAATAAGAAGAAAGCGGGATGCATACCTTGTATCCCGTTTTTTCGTGGTATAGGACCGGCAACGCCCGCGAGTTTTTCTTATTTCTTTTTCGTTTTAAACCATGCATCTCGAATCCTATTCTGCTATAATATATCGCAGTGCAAAAAACTGTGAACAGTGACGACATATTTTGATAAGCAGACAGGAGGCTCCCCCGATGGGAAAAGTGTACGTATTTGACCATCCGTTAATTCAACACAAATTATCGTATATTCGAGATAAAAATACGGGTACGAAGGAATTCCGCGAGCTGGTGGATGAAGTCGCAATGCTGATGGCATACGAAATCACACGCGAAATGCCGCTCAAAGAAATTGAAATCGAAACGCCGGTCACCACCTGTAAGACGAAAGTCATCGCAGGAAAGAAAGTTGGGCTCGTTCCGATTCTTCGTGCTGGCCTCGGCATGGTAGACGGCATGCTAAAGCTGATCCCGGCCGCAAAAGTCGGCCATGTCGGCCTGTACCGTGACCCGGAAACGCTGGAGCCGGTAGAGTATTACGTAAAGCTTCCGAGCGATATTAACGAGCGTGAGCTGATTGTCATCGACCCGATGCTTGCTACCGGAGGCTCCGCTGCCGCCGCGGTAACGGCTCTGAAAAACCGCGGTGCGCAAAACCTGAAACTGATGTGCCTCATCGCAGCGCCGGAAGGCATCGAGAAATTCCAGCAGCTTCATCCAGATATTGACATCTATGTGGCCGCAGTGGACGAGCAATTAAACGATCACGGTTACATCGTACCCGGTCTCGGAGATGCGGGTGACCGCCTGTACGGAACGAAGTAACGCGCAAATGGGGTGAAACTTTGACCAGAAGAAAGATTATGACCGTGTTTGGTACACGGCCGGAAGCGATTAAAATGGCGCCGCTCGTACATAAACTGCGTCAATATGAAGAGCTTGAACCGTTCGTCTGCGTTACGGCGCAGCATCGTCAAATGCTTGACCAGGTGCTGGATATTTTCTCCGTTACGCCGGACGCCGATTTGAATGTGATGAAAGACCGGCAGACGTTAACCCAGATTACGACTCGTGTACTGGAAGGGCTTGACGAGATTATGAAAGCGGAAAAGCCGGATATGGTACTTGTTCACGGCGATACGACAACGACATTTGCCGCGAGTCTGGCGGCGTTTTACAATCAAATTCCGGTAGGCCATGTGGAAGCGGGCCTGCGCACATGGAACAAATACTCGCCGTATCCGGAAGAGATGAACCGTCAATTAACGGGTGTCATCTCTGATCTGCATTTCGCGCCGACCGCACAGGCGGCAGAAAATCTGAAACGGGAAGATAAAAGGGACGATGTAATTTACGTTACCGGGAACACGGTCATTGACGCGCTAAAAACTACGGTGCGCGACGATTACAAGCATCCGGTACTGGAGGAATTTGCCGGGAAGAAGCTAATCTTAGTGACCGCCCATCGCCGGGAAAACCTCGGGGAGCCGATGGCGCGCATGTTCCGGGCTATTCGTCGTCTGGTGGACAAACATGAAGATATCGCCGTTGTCTATCCGGTTCATCTTAATCCGGTAGTACAGGAAGCCGCCAACAAGTATTTGGGCGAGCATGGGCGAATTCAGCTTATCGCTCCGCTGGGCGCGGTTGATTTCCATAACTTTATGTCCCGCGCGTATCTAATCTTGACCGATTCCGGTGGGGTACAGGAGGAAGCGCCTGCATTCGGTGTGCCGGTGCTTGTACTTCGCGACACGACGGAACGCCCGGAAGGAATCGAGGCGGGTACATTAAAATTAGCTGGCACGGATGAAGAAAAGATTTTCACTTTGGCCGATGAATTGCTAACCAGCCGGGAGGCATACGATCAAATGGCGAAGGCCGTTAACCCGTATGGCGACGGGGAAGCGTCCCGGCGCATTTGTGAAGCCATTCTGTATTATTTCGGGCTGCGCGGCGAGAAGCCGGTACCTTTCCTTCCGAAAAGCTTACAGCGATAAAGGTAAAGAGGAGTGCATTCTTTTTAAGAATGCGCTCTTTTTTGTGAAAAATCCACGCATGTCCCGGGTAGTCTGTCCATACCGATTCCAATCTGTCTCATAGTATGCAATAAGCGAATTCTCAAGGAGGGAATTGGTTATGCCAATCAAATTTGATGACTCGGCAAATGTCAATGAATGTGAAGGTACTATCGTCACGCCCGGCAACCTGACGCCGGCCGGGGAACGTATCGTAAAAGTACCTGTTCTTCTGCAGGAAGTATCGGTTCAAATTCCGCTTCGAGCCAAGATTAAATTCTGCGATCCGGTACTCGAAATCAAAAAAATCAAGAAGCGCGTGAAGGTGACCCAGTGTCGTCTGATTCAACCGCGCAGCACGCGAGGACCGCGCGGCAAGCTGTTCCTCAGCGGTTTTGTCCGCAAAAATATCCAGTATGCAACGCCGTGGGATGCTGATAAGGATGAAGTATTCTCACGTCTGCGCTCGCTGACTGTCGACATACCGTTCGATTGTGTCGTGGATATCGATAAATTCCTGACGCCGCCGGTAGGACCTTTCTTCAACGTACGGCGCGAGTTTGACTTTCTGGTAAACAAGCCGCTGCCGAGCGGATTCCCGGAAAAAGACGAACTGATGTCTACAGACTTATCCCAGTTCCACCAACAAAGCACGGAATTCTTCAATGAAATTGTCTTCTGCGAACTGGTGCGCAGCGAGATTACCGAGTGGGATGAAGCAACAAACCGCAAGCCTCTTAAGAAAGGACCGTTTGAAGAAGGAACCTTTACGGAGCTTGTGGAAAAAATGGTGCTGGACCTTACCCTCAAGGTTCTGCAAAACCAACAGGTACGTGTTCAGTCCAAGGAAAGGGATCATGAAGAGTAAAGCAGCGAAAAATCCACGCATGTCCCGAGTAGTCTGTCCATACCGATTTCATTCTGCTTCATAGTATGTAGTAAGCCAATTCTTAAGGAGGGAATTGATTATGTCAATCAAATTTGATGACTCGGCAAATGTCAACGAATGCGAAAGTACCATCGTCACACCCGGCAACCTGACACCGGCCGGGGAACGTATCGTAAAAGTACCTGTTCTTCTGCAGGAAGTATCGGTTCAGATTCCGCTTCGAGCCAAGATTAA
>NZ_BJXX01000080.1 GCF_007991215.1 Aneurinibacillus danicus | reverse complement strand
TAAGAAAGGACCGTTTGAAGAAGGAACCTTTACGGAGCTTGTGGAAAAAATGGTGCTGGACCTTACCCTCAAAGTTCTGCAAAACCAACAGGTACGTGTAAAAGCTCATTAAAAAGACCACGAAGAGTGAGATGAGACGTTGCATATGTTTCCCACTCTTCTTTTTTCTCTTTTTCTTCAAATATTAATTTAAATAGAAACTAATCCCTCCTTTAAGGCGTCTAAATTAATTGGAAAAAACCATGTAAGTATGAAAAGAGAGGAGAAGGGTGATGAGCAACTACATACGCAAGGGAATCGTTGCATTTATTGCGATTGTGGCAGCGATTGCTTTGCTGATGCCGTATAAGGGAATGGCTGCGGGCATGTCCCTGGAGAAGGTTTCTGAATCTCCCATCGGGGAAGGGACAAGCCTCCTGAAATACCGGCATGTGATTAACGGTAAAGCTTCAAATGTTTTTGTCACGCGTGTTAATTTGAACAACCCGTATGTGGAAGTGGGACCGATATACGGTACCGGCGGAAAACTGACAGTCCGACAGAATGTCAAAAAAATGGCCGATGAAAGAGGGGCCATAGCGGCTATCAATGCCGATTTTTTCCGCATGGATCGCAAAGGCGCTCCGTTTGGTATCGTGCTTGATAAAGGCAAGCTGGTGTCTTCGATGGGGAAAATCAATAACTGGTACTCTTTTGGCCTGCTGAATGATAAGACCGCGATTGTTTCTCATTTGGGATTTAATGGGACCGTCCAGGCGCCTGACGGAACAACCGCCATTATTCAGGGGGTCAATAAGGAAGAATACAATCCGACGAACGACAAGAGTCACTTGAATAAAATCAATCTGTATACCTCCGACTTCGGTGCGACAAGCCTGGGTGCGATTAAAGGGTATGAAGATGCGGTGGAGATACTGGTTGTCAACGACCGGGTCAAGGATATGCGTATCGGCAATCCGGTTGGTTATTCGATTCCGCAGGGCGGATACGTGCTTTGGGGACACGGGGTAGGCAAGCAGTACTTGTTGAGCCATTTTAAAGTGAATGACCCGGTGACGGTTACTCTCCAGACGACGACTGACTTTCCGGTAGGCGATCGTGAACTGTACAGCGCCGTGGGTGGACATATGCTGCTTGTAAAAGACGGAAAGGCGCTCACGAAGATCCCGTCTGATTCTATCGGTGGCAACCAGCCCCGTACGGCATTCGGAGTATCGCAGGACGGCAAAACGCTCTACATGGTCGTAGTGGAAGGACCGAACAAGAGCCGGGGCGTCACGCTGGACGAGCTGGCTCAGTTGATGTTGAAGCTGGGCGCATACAATGCGGCGAACCTTGACGGTGGCGGATCTACCACAATGGTGGCCCGCTATCCGGGAGATACGCAAACAACGCTTCTGAATACACCGAAACTGGGCGCTGCTATGCGTGCGGTGCCGACGGGGCTTGCGGTATTCAATACGGCGCCTGCGGGTGAGTTTGCGAATTTCCTTTTTACCAACGGTAGCAAGGGAGTAGTGGGGCAGCCGATTACTCTTACCGTTAAAGCGTATGATAACCATTACAATCCGTATACATTGAATCCGGCCGACATTACCTGGACGGCGAATCCGGCGGACGGTACATTCAATAAAAATGTCTTTACTCCAAAACGCAGCGGTACGATTACGGTTACCGGAGAATATCGAGGTGTGAAGAAGAGTCTAAGCTTAAGCATAACGGCTCCGGAAGTGACGGACATTATCGTATCGCCGTCGCCGTTAGCACTCCGCAGCGGCGGACAGACCAGTTTTTCTGTTTCGTTGAAGACAAAAAGCGGACAGGTTATTTCTGCCTCTCCCGGTATGGTAAAGACATCGCTTACAGCAGGATTGGGCACGCTGCAGGGCTTTACGATTCAGGCGGGACAGACGAGCAAGTCCGGTGAGCTGGTTGTTACCTACAACAATATTGTGCGCAAGGTTCCGGTTACCGTAGGAACGAGATGGTCGTTCTGGACCAACACCGATAATCTAACTACGCTCAGTTATCATACGATCCCCGCTTCTATCAGCACGAACGGATCGTTCCGCCAGACAACGGACGGCGAGCCGGTAAAAGCGTCCGGCAAAGCACTGCGCCTGGCGTATAATTTTGAAGGCTCTTCCAATGTCGATATGCGTTTTGCCTATGGACGTTTTGGCTCCTCCCCGCTCTCGATGCCGGGTCAGCCGCTTGGTATGAAGTTGTGGGTATACGGCGACAACAGTCTTCACTGGCTGCGCGCCGAGCTGGTGGATGCGAAAGGAAAGACTCATTATGTGGATCTGGCCAAACAAATCGATTGGACTGACTGGAAGGAGATTGAAGCCAGCTTCCCGGCGGGAGTTGCGTATCCGGTAGCGCTGAAGAGTCTCTATGTGGTAGATGAGGAAGATTCAACGCTTGAGCCTCAGGGCACAGTCTATTTTGATGAAATCTCATTGGAGTATCCGGCAAACACAGCACCGGTAACACCACCGCCCGCTCCCGCCAATCCGACCGGATTTACCGATATTAAAGGACACTGGGCGGAAGCAACACTGATTGAAATGTATAAAAAAGGTATTGTGAGCGGCATTACTCCAACGAAGCTGGGACCTTCCGTGGCGGTCACCCGCGGACAGTTCGTAACGTTCATGGACCGCGCATTCGGTTGGACGAAGAACAACCCGGCCAAAGCCCAATCACCGTTTAAGGATAAGCTGCCGGATTATGCGAAAGCTTCCATTCTGGCTGCTGTGGAAAAAGGAATCGTTTCGGGATTTGACGATGGAACATTTAAAGCGGATGCACCGATTAGCCGAGCGCAAATGGCCGTGATGATGCATAATGCCATAAAGAAGGGATACGGCAATGCGAACAAGCCTGCGACATTGTCTCCGTCCTTTAAAGATGCTTCCTCTTTTCCAGCCTATGCGGCCGAAAGCATCCGTTTCCTGTCTGAGCGCGGATACGTAAGCGGCGATGCAAACGGCGGCTTCGGGCCGAATCGGACGGCAAACCGTGCCGAATCGCTCGTTGTGCTGGACCGCCTGATGAAAAGTTTTTAATTTATATTAAATTCTCTCTCCTTAGCAGGAATTCGTTTTTTTTCACTCGAATATAGTACGAGTATGTATTAAAAATTAAAAAAAGTGAGAGAGAGGGAGCCAAAGCTATGAGTAACCGTGACGTAGTGATTGTAAGTGCTGTCCGTACACCGATTGGAAGCTTCATGGGAGCGTTAAGCAACATTCCGGCTACGGAATTGGGGGCTATCGTAATTAAAGAAGCGCTGAAGCGCGCAGGCGTTTCCGGCGATCAAGTAGATGAAGTCATCATGGGGAACATTTTACAGGCGGGCCTCGGCCAGGGTCCGGCGCGCCAGGCTGCCGTTAAAGCCGAACTGCCGTATGAAGTTCCGTCTACTACCATCAATAAGCTGTGCGGCTCGGGTCTGAAAGCCGTTCATCTGGCTGCACAGGCGATCAGCCTTGGAGATGCTGACATTGTCGTGGCGGGCGGCATGGAGAATATGAGTCTGGCGCCATATCTGATGCCGAAAGCGCGTACCGGCTATCGCATGGGCGATCAGAAGGTGCTTGACAGCATGCTGACGGATGGCCTGATGTGTGCGTTTAACAACTATCATATGGGTATCACGGCGGAGAATCTGGCTGAGAAGTACGGAATTACCCGTGAAGAGCAGGACAAATTTGCTGCGTGGAGCCAGCAGAAGACTGAAGCGGCAATGAATGAGAATAAGTTCGCTGACGAAATCGTTCCGGTAGAAATCCCGCAGCGTAAAGGCGATCCTATACTGTTTGACAGGGATGAATTCCCGCGTGCGGGCGTAACAGTAGAGCAACTTGGCAAGCTGAAGCCGGCTTTCAAAAAAGAAGGAACAGTGACGGCAGGCAACGCTTCGGGCATTAACGACGGAGCAGCGGCGCTTGTGCTGATGAGCCGTGAGCGTGCCGAGCAACTGGGTCTCAAACCGATGGCTGTGATTCGTGCCAATGCAAGCGCAGGGGTTGATCCGTCCATCATGGGTATCGGACCGGTTCCGTCTACGAAGAAAGCGCTTGAAAAAGCGGGTCTGACGATCGAAGATATCGATCTGGTAGAAGCGAACGAAGCGTTTGCCGCGCAATCGCTGGCAGTGGGACGCGAACTGAATATCCCGGATGAGAAGCTTAATGTCAATGGCGGCGCCATATCTCTTGGTCATCCGGTCGGTGCGAGCGGCGCACGTGTACTCGTCACGCTGCTGCATGAGATGAAGCGCCGCGGTTCCCGTTACGGTCTGGCAACGCTTTGTATCGGCGGCGGACAGGGTGTAGCAACCATTGTAGAAATAGAAAATAATTAACGGCTGTCAAGCGCAAAATGGGCAGTTACTGCATTAAATTGTACGAAGCAGGCTGGTTTTGTCGAAAAAGTGACAATCCTATTGCAGCTTGTTGACAAACAATAAATGCTTAAGTACTATGGTTAGGGACAATATAGATCATAACTTAGTTATGACGCATTGTTCCTAACCTTTTCTTAGGAGAATCGGCGGTTTGTGTCGAATTTTTTTTGGAAACTGGGAGCGTGTGAAAGCGAAAACGGGAGGGGTGCCGTAGGTGAAGCAGGATAAGAACGGACCTTTACGAGCTTTTGCATTAGTCGGGACAATAGGGGTAGAATTGGCTACCTCTGTTATTTTTGGCTTCTGGGCCGGACGAGCGGTCGATAATTGGTTGGGAACCGAACCGTGGTTCTTGCTTATCGGTCTATTGTTCGGTTTAGGGTTGGGTATACTAGGAGTGTTCTTCTTAGTCAAACAGTTCTTTGGAGAGTAACATGGAATCCTTTGCTTCATCCATTAAACACATAGCCCGATACATATTTCTTCTTTTTACGGCCGTCGTCCTGTTATGGCTGTTTATGCCGCAGCGTGTATTTTTTCAGGGGCTTATCCTTGGCATGCTGGTAAGTATGGCAAACGGCTTTATTCTTTATGTGAAAACGCTGCAGGCTGGAGAAGTGGCGCTTACTCCCGGGAAACGGTTGCGGGGAATTGGGATGCTGCCACGCTTTTTGCTTGCCGGTTTTTCGGTGTATGTCTCCTTTAAGATGCCTCATATGTTTTCCTTTTACGGGGTCGTTATTGGACTTATGACCGTTTCGGTCATGACACTTCTATTTGCTATCTCTCAATATTTATTGATAAAAAAATAACGTGCTTACGAAAGGGGTGAATGAGAAAATGGAACACTACTCTCCGATTGTTCAGTTTGCAGGACTTCGCTTTGACGTTCCTGTAGTGCTGATGACTATTCTTACTTCCGTCCTGGTATTTATCGTTGTGATGCTTTGCACAAGAAATATGACGACCGGAGTACCGAAGGGTAAGCAGAATTTCTTCGAATGGGTTATTGATTTCATTCGCGGAATCGCCGGCCAATTTATGGATGCGAAGACCAGTACAAAGTTTGTAACGCTGGCCCTGACGCTTTTCCTGTACATTTTTATAGGAAACCAGCTGGGTGTCATGGCAAATTTCACTGTTGAGCACAGCGAACCGATCCCTTCGTTAGGTATTACCCAAGAAGTGATCAATGAACACGGTCACGAGGTCGAGCATGACGGCCATATGGAAAAAACATTGGGCGTTGCCTGGTTTAAGTCACCGACGGCTTCGCCAAGCGTGACGTTTGGCTTGGCTCTAATGGTGCTGTTGTATGCGCATTACCTGGGCATTAAAAAAGATGCAGGCAGCTATGTAAAACACTGGTTCCAGCCGCATCCTCTGATGTTTATCCTTCATGTCATGGAGGAATTCATCATCAAACCGCTGACACTCCCGCTTCGTCTCTTTGGTAACATTTTCGCGGGTGAGGTACTTATCGCCTTCCTGTTGGCAGGCTCTGTAGCGGTAGTAAGCCTTCCGCTGATTGTCTGGTTGGGCTACTCCGTATTCGTGGGTGCTGTACAGGCTTACATCTTTACCACTTTAACCTTAGTGTATATCTCACAAAAAGTTGTGGATGACCACTAAGAAAAATAAGTTAACAACCTTTTTATCGATAAAATTTATTTGATTTTGATCATTTTCTGAGGAGGGAAATCATAATGGATTTCGCAATTGCATTAGGTTTAATTTTTGGTCTTGCCGCTGTTGGCGCAGGTATCGGTAACGGTCTTGTAGTATCTCGTACAATCGAAGGTGTTGCTCGTCAACCGGAAGCACGTGGCGGTTTGATGGGTCTTATGTTCCTTGGTCTGGGTCTTGTTGAGGCCGTTCCGATCATCGCAGTTGCTATCGGTTTCATGCTGTTCGGACGTCTCGGCTAATCGTTTAGAGAAAAGTCAGCAATTGTATAATTTTACCGGGGCGGGGGCCGTTATCCTTCGCCTTCCTTTTGTACTTAGATGAATTCTCCTGCTATAGGAAAGGAGTTGACGAACTGTGGAAATCCAACTCGGCACATTGTTGTTTCAAGTTGTTATGTTTTTAATCCTGCTGGCGCTTGTGTCCAAGTTTGCGATGAAACCGGCGATGTCGGTGCTGCAAAAACGCCAGGAGTATATTGAAAGTCAAATCACGGCTGCTGAGCAAGCGAACGCGGAAGCAAAATCTCTGCTCGAACAGCAGCGCGCTGAATTAAAGAAAGTGCGCGAAGAAGCGCAAACCATTCTTGAACGTGCGAAAAAGCAAGCGGATGTGGAAGGACAGGAAATCATTGCTGCTTCCCAGGCCCGCGCTGAGCGCATGATCGAAGAAGCTAAACTCGAAATCAACCGTGAAAAAGAGAAAGCGATCGCTTCTGTGCGCGATCAGGTAGCGGGTCTTTCTGTGCTGCTTGCTTCCAAGATTATCGAAAAGGAAATGTCGCAAGCTGAACAGCAAGATACGATTGAGCAGTTTATGAGACAGGTGGGCGGTCAAGTATGAGTGCTGTCGCAAAGCGCTATGCCCGTGCCTTATATGAAGTAGCCAGTGAACAACAGGCGATTGATACAACAGAAACAGAATTGACTCAAATTACGGATATTATCAAGCAGAGCGATGAGTTGAAGATGCTTCTGACTCATCCGAAGGTGACAGCGCAGGAAAAGAAAGAGATGGTAAACGACCTGTTTGCCGGTAAAGTTTCTGAAACGACGCTGAACTTCTTGAATCTTCTGCTCGAGCGCGGGCGTGAGGATGAATTGAACGATATCGCGAAGCACTTCGTGAACCTGTCCAATGAAGAGCGCGGCTATGCCGACGCAACCGTGATCACGGCAAAACCGCTGACTGAAGCGGAAGTACAGAAAGTGGCCGAACAATTCGGTCAGAAAGTAAACAAAAAGCTGCGTGTGAAGGCCAAAGTCGATCCTTCCATCATCGGCGGCATCATCGTACGCATCGGCGACCGTCTTTATGATGGCAGCATCAAAGGCAAACTGGCTCGCTTCACACAGCAAATCAAGCAAGCCCAAGTATGATAGATAGGGGTGAACCATAAGGTGAGTGCAATCAGACCAGATGAAATTAGTTCTCTGATTAAACAACAGATTGAAAAATATAAATCTGACATCCAGGTAGTGGATGTGGGCACAGTTATCCAGGTTGGTGACGGTATCGCGCGCGTTCACGGTTTGCAAAACGTTATGGCCGGGGAGCTACTTGAGTTCGCAAACGGCGTAATGGGATTGGCGCAAAACCTGGAAGAAGATAACGTGGGTGTCGTTATTCTCGGACCTTACACGGATATCCGCGAAGGCGACGAAGTAAAACGTACGGGCCGCATCATGGAAGTTCCGGTAGGGGAAGCAATGCTTGGCCGCGTTGTAAACCCGCTCGGTCAACCGATTGATGGGATGGGTCCGATTGAAACGACGGAGTTCCGTCCAATCGAAAGCCCGGCGCCTGGTGTTATGGCGCGTAAATCCGTACATGAACCGCTGCAAACGGGTATCAAAGCAATCGACGCGATGATTCCGATCGGCCGCGGCCAGCGTGAGCTTATCATCGGTGACCGCCAAACAGGTAAAACCGCGATCGCTCTCGATACAATCATCAACCAAAAAGGCAACGGCATGATTTGTATCTACGTTGCCATCGGTCAAAAGCAATCCACGGTTGCGGGTGTAGTAGAAACGCTTCGCCAACACGGTGCGCTTGAGTACACAATCGTTGTATCCGCAACAGCTTCTGATCCGGCGCCGCTATTGTATCTTGCTCCATATGCGGGTGTAGCAATGGGTGAGTACTTCATGTATAAAGGTCAGCACGTACTGTGCGTATACGATGACCTTTCCAAACAAGCGGCAGCATACCGCGAGCTGTCCCTGCTGCTCCGCCGTCCGCCGGGCCGTGAAGCATATCCCGGGGACGTATTCTACCTGCACAGCCGTCTCTTAGAGCGTGCTGCGAAGTTGAGCGATGACCTGGGCGGTGGCTCTCTGACTGCTCTTCCGTTCATCGAAACACAAGCAGGTGACGTATCTGCGTACATTCCTACAAACGTAATCTCCATCACGGATGGTCAGATCTTCCTTGAGTCCAATCTGTTCCACTCCGGTCAACGTCCGGCGGTGAACACTGGTATCTCTGTATCGCGTGTAGGGGGCGCCGCCCAAATCAAAGCGATGAAGAAAGTTGCGGGCTCACTGAAACTGGACATGGCGCAATACCGTGAACTTCAAGCGTTCGCGCAGTTCGGTTCCGACCTGGACAAAGCGACGCAGGCCCGTCTGAACCGCGGGGAGCGTACAGCTGAGATTCTCAAGCAAGGCCAGTTCGAGCCGATGCCGGTTGAGAAACAGGTTGTTTCCATCTATGCGGCTACAAAGGGCTTCCTTGATGACATCCCGGTAGGTGATGTGCGCCGTTTTGAGAAAGAGCTGCATGCTTACATCGAACACAACAAGAAGGAAATCTTCGACACGATTGTTAACACGAAAGAATTACCACCGGAAGACCAATTGAACGCGGCAATCGAAGAGTTCAAGAAGGGCTTCGCTGTATCCGAATAATCAAGCGCAATACACTAATTCAAGGAACAAAGGTGGTGAACAAACGTGGCCGGAGGAGGACTTCGTGAAATAAAAGCGCGCATCAAAAGCGTGCAGAACACACGCCAGATTACGAAAGCCATGAAAATGGTCGACGCCGCAAAACTGCGCCGTGCGCAGGAGAGAGCGGAAGCGGCTCGCCCGTACGCGCAGAAGATGCGTGAAGTGGTGATGAGCATTGCGGCGGGAACGTCAGGCGCCAAGCATCCGATGCTCGAGAGCCGTCCGATAAAGAAAACGGGCTATGTCGTTATCACATCTGACCGTGGCCTTGCGGGCGGATATAATAGTAACGTGCTCCGCATGGTAGTCCGCACCATTGCTGAACGTCATAACAACAAAGATGAGTACACAATTTTCGTGCTGGGGCGTAAAGGCCGTGATTTCTTCAAGAAGCGCGATTATCCGATTGCCGAAGAAGTCGTGAATATGTCCGATACCCCGACATTCGCCCACATTAAGCACGTCACGCGCAGTGCTGTTCAAATGTTTGCCGATGGCGGTATTGATGAACTGTACCTCGTGTATAACAAATTCATCAGCGCCATCCAGCAAGAACCGACGGAACTGCGTCTGCTTCCGCTGGCTGATGTCGAGAAGGTGGAGGGAACGCCGACATACGACTTCGAACCGTCCGCGGATGAAGTGCTTGCCGACTTGCTGCCGAAGTATGCGGAAACCCTCATCTTCAGTGCACTGCTGGAGGCCAAAGCCAGTGAGCATGGTGCCCGCATGACGGCGATGGGCAACGCAACGGATAATGCTACAGATATGATTGAACGCTATACACTGTTCTATAATCGTGCCCGCCAGGCGGCGATTACACAAGAAATCGCGGAAATCGTCGGCGGAGCCAGCGCGCTCGAATAGGCTTCGATGCGTTAGATAGGAGGGAAACAGATGAGCAAGGGACGCGTACTTCAGGTTATGGGTCCGGTCGTAGACGTTCAGTTTGAACGCGGACACCTGCCTGAAATCTATAACGCTGTTAAAATTGACGAAACACTTGATAACGGTAAGAAAATTGAGCTGACTCTTGAAGTTGCTCTTCACCTGGGAGATAACATCGTTCGTACAGTTGCCATGTCTTCTACGGACGGTCTGGTACGTGGCATGGAAGCTGTTGATACAGGTAAAGCCATCTCCGTACCGGTTGGTGAGAAAACGCTCGGACGTGTATTTAACGTACTCGGTGAGCCGATCGACTTAAAAGAGCCTCCGAAAGATGTAGAATATCACCCGATTCACCGTGCGGCACCTGCATTCGAAGAGCAATCCACATCTGATGAAATGCTTGAGACGGGCATTAAGGTTGTAGACCTGCTCGCACCGTACGCAAAAGGTGGTAAGATTGGTCTGTTCGGTGGTGCCGGTGTAGGTAAAACCGTACTTATCCAGGAGCTTATCAACAACATCGCCCAGGAGCATGGCGGTTACTCCATTTTCGCGGGTGTAGGTGAACGTACACGTGAAGGTAACGACCTCTACCATGAGATGGTAGACTCCGGCGTTATCAGCAAAACATCCATGGTATTCGGTCAGATGAACGAGCCGCCGGGAGCGCGTCTGCGCGTAGCCCTGACTGGTCTTACAATGGCTGAGTATTTCCGCGATGCGGAAGGCCGTGACGTTCTTCTGTTCATCGACAACATCTTCCGTTTCACACAGGCCGGTTCTGAGGTATCCGCCCTGCTTGGACGTATGCCGTCCGCAGTAGGTTACCAGCCGACACTGGCAACGGAGATGGGTCAACTGCAAGAGCGTATCACATCTACGAAGAAAGGTTCTGTAACGTCCATCCAGGCGATCTATGTACCGGCGGATGACTACACTGACCCGGCGCCTGCTACAACGTTCGCGCATCTGGATGCAACAACGAACCTTGACCGTGGTATTTCCGAGCTTGGTATCTATCCTGCGGTAGACCCGCTTGCTTCTACTTCCCGTATCCTGACACCTGCGGTTGTAGGCCAGGAACACTATGATGTAGCTCGCGGCGTGCAGTCTATCCTGCAGCGTTATAAAGAACTTCAAGACATCATTGCCATCCTGGGTATGGACGAGTTGTCCGATGAAGATAAACAAACAGTTAACCGTGCGCGTAAAATCCAGCGCTTCATGTCTCAGCCGTTCCACGTTGCTGAACAGTTCACAGGCTTCCCTGGAAAATATGTACCGGTTAAAGAAACGGTTCGCAGCTTCAAAGAAATTCTGGAAGGCAAGCACGACGATCTTCCGGAAGCAGCGTTCCTGTATGTTGGAACAATCGAAGAAGCGGTTGAGAAAGCGAAAAAGATGTAGTTCAACCCTGATGATGGGGAGGGTTTCGTAAATGAATACAATTGCAGTCGAAATCGTTACTCCAGAACGGGTTGTCTACCGCGGGGATGCTCGCATCGTCGTAGCCAGAGGAGCAGAAGGGGATTTGGGTATTTTGCCGAATCATATTCCGATGGTTACACCGCTGAAGATTGCTCCGGTTCTGGTGAAGAAACACGAAGGCGCAGACGACAAGATCGCAGTCAGTGGCGGCATAATGGAAGTTCGCAAGGACAAGGTAACGATTCTTGCAGAAGCCGCAGAGCTTCCTGGAGATATTGACGTGAACCGCGCAGCTGCAGCGAAAGAGCGTGCTGAACGCCGCCTCGCTGAAAGCGGAAAAGAAGACATTGATTTCAAGCGTGCCCAATTGGCGCTTCAGCGTGCAATGACACGCCTTGATGTCGCTGGAAAGTAAAGAGTCGAGGGAAGAGAGGAAAGATAGAGGTTGAAGTAGAGGAAAAAGGTGAAGGCCTTTTTCTTCCTCCGATCTTCTTTCCTTCTCCCTCTTCTTTTTTTTATTTTTTACATTAAGAAAGCTCTCTCCGAAATTTTTGGAGAGAGCTTTCTTGTGTGTTGGGCCAAGAGTGGCATGGTGTGTTATAATGAAGAAAATAAAACTTAAGTTGGCAGATGATGTTTTTTGATAATATGGTCAAGCAATACTTCGCAAGAACGACGGATGATGGTATAGGTTTCGAAGAAAGCATCGTCGCCACGCGCCCAAGGGTCAGGTACGTCTCCCGGACCTTCCGGATCGAATTCGCGCATTAGGTGAATGTTTCCGGTAAGCGTACCTATTTGACGAATGTTAGTATGGTTTGAAGAGTCCATGGCAATTATATAATCCCACTGGGTCAAATCGTTTACAGTGAATTGCCGGGCGTATTGTCCGGCGAGCGATATCCCGTGTTTTTCCGCGATGCGTCTGGAACCCGGATCCGGCAGCTCTCCCTCATGATAGTTTGCAGTGCCTGCTGAATCAATGATGAAGTATTCCGCTAACCCTTTTTCTTTCACCAGATGCCGGAACACTCCTTCCCCCAGTGGAGAGCGGCATATATTTCCCAAACACACAAAAATAACGCTGATTTTCTCCTTTTTCAAAAAACCACTTCCTTGAACAAATGTAATGTATCAAAGTTTTATTCATATATAAATATAAATGTATCATAATATCTGGTATTTCTGTATTAGACAGTACCCAAGCCTTTTGATATAATTGTGTGGGGTTTTCATCCAGTTATTGTTTTTTACTTAATTTTATCATAAGAATCCATAGAGTAGGGTAGGGGGGAAGGTATGACGACAGTATATGCAAACAACTATTTGATTGTTGCCATTTTTCTCTTCTTAGGCGTTCTCTTGCCTGTGGGTGCGCTTACATTGGCGCGGTTTCTGCGCCCTAGCAACCCGACGGAAGAAAAGAGAAAGACCTATGAGAGCGGTGTGGATCCGGTAGGGTCAAGCTGGGTGCAGTTTAACGTTAAATACTACATTTTCGCCCTGTTATTTGTAGTGTTTGACGTAGAAACTGTATTTTTGTATCCATGGGCCGTCGCCTATGACAGTCTCGGATTATTCGCACTAGTCGAAATGATTATTTTTATTGTACTGCTGGTAATAGGGTTAATCTATGCCTGGAAGAAGAAGGTGTTGGAATGGAACTAAACTTAGAGAACATCAGCTTAGAGGAACGCAGAGAGCTTGAACGCAGCGTATTTTTCAGTACGTTTGAGCAGTTGAAAGCATGGGCCCGCAGCAATTCCATCTGGCCGCTTACATTTGGTCTGGCCTGTTGTGCTATCGAAATGATGGGTACGGGCGGCGCCAACTGGGATACGGACCGTTTTGGCGTATTCTATCGCGCCTCGCCGCGCCAGTCTGACTGTATGATTGTCTCCGGAACGGTAACGAAGAAGATGGCCCCGCTTGTACGCCGTCTGTACGATCAGATGGCTGAACCGAAGTGGGTTATCGCCATGGGTTCCTGTGCTACGGCGGGTGGACCGTATGTCAACTCGTATGCTGTAGTGAAGGGGGTAGACCAAATCATTCCGGTTGATGTATATATTCCGGGATGTCCGCCAAGCCCGCCTGCATTAATCTACGGAATTAATAAATTGCAAGAGAAAATTCGATATGAAGCAAAAACCGGGAAGAAGGTGATCGGTGAATGAGTGAAGAGAAAAAGAAACCGACACCGGAAGAGAAGGCGAAGGCCGCGGCAGCCGCCAGGGCTGCAGCGGAAGCAAAAAGAAAACGCATGGAAGCGGAAGCCGCTCAGGCATCCGGTGGAGATAAGCCGGAGGCAAACACCGATGATGTAGCTAAGGCGAAGGCGGACGCCGCTGCGAAAGCGAAGGCTGCCGCTGCGGCCAGGGCCGCTGCCGAAGCGAAGCGCAAGCGTATGGAGGCGGAGGGCGCAGCCGGGAAACCGGCGGAAGGCGACGCAGATGCCATCGCCAAGGCAAAGGCAGCCGCCGCCGCGAAAGCGAAAGCAGCCGCTGCTGCTAAGGCGAAAGCCGCAGGCGCAGCCGGTGGAGATGATGACGCGAAAGCGAAAGCGGCCGCCGCCGCAAAAGCAAAAGCCGCCGCAGCCGCTGCGGCCAAGGCAAAAGCTGCAGGAGGCGCAGTCGGTGAAGAAGCGGCTCAAGAGCCGAAAAAGCCGTCACCGAAGCAGCCGATACTCGATAAGATTGTGAAAGTTATTACAGAGGAATTTGGCGCAGATGTATTCGAAGACTCTTATATTAATGAGCTTAGCGAACATATTCCTACACTCATTGTCAAAAAAGAGAAGTGGCATGACGTAGCCCGTTTCATGCACGACCATGAAGAATTGGCTTTTGACTATTTGTCTTTAAGCCTTGGCGTAGACTATGAGACCTACATGGAATCCATCGTCTATCTTTACTCTTACAAACACCGCCACAATGTATGCGTCAAAGTCAAAGTTGATCGGGACAACGCCAAAGTGGCGTCTGTCATGGATATCTGGGCCGGTGCGGACTGGTTCGAAAGAGAAACGTATGACCTGCTTGGCATCGAATACGAAGGACATGCTAATATGAGGCGCATTCTGCTCCCGGATAACTGGGTCGGACATCCGCTTCGCAAAGACTATGTACAATACGATGAGGAGGTGTGAGGACATGAGCTCAAGCACGGAACTGCGAACCGAAGAAATGCTGCTCAATGTCGGTCCTCAACACCCGAGTACACACGGGGTGTTTCGCCTGATTGTCAAGATTGACGGGGAAACGATTACAGAAGCCATCCCGGTTATCGGGTATCTACACCGGGGTACGGAAAAGCTGGCTGAGAACTTAAACTACACGCAAATTATTCCCTATACAGATCGCATGGACTATATTTCGGCGATGTCGAATAACTATATGATGGTCCATACCGTAGAAACGATGATGGGACTCGAGATTCCGGAGCGCGCGGAATATTTGCGTGTCATTGTGCTCGAACTTCAGCGCGTGGCGAGTCATTTGCTGTGGTTCGGTACATACCTGCTCGATTTGGGAGCGCTGAGCCCGCTATTGTATGCCTTTGTGGACCGCGAGAAGATTCTTGCCTTTTTTAATGAGTTGAGCGGGGCACGTCTGACATACAACTATATGCGGGTAGGCGGCGTCAAATGGGATGCTCCGGAAGGCTGGATTGAAAAAGTAAAAGAATTTGTTCCGTATATGCGCAAGCAAATTCAAGATTACCATACACTCGTAACAGGAAATGAAGTACTCATTAACCGTTTGAAAGGCATTGGCGTTATTACGCAGGAAGACGCGATTAACTACTCGCTAAGCGGCGTTCTGCTTCGTTCTACGGGCATTAAATGGGATTTGCGCAAAGATGAGCCGTATTCGATTTATGACCGCTTCCAATTCGAAGTGCCGACGGAAACCGCGGGTGATTGTTTTGCGCGCTATAAAATCCGTTTAAGAGAGATGGAAGAGTCGCTGAATATTGTCGAGCAAGCGATTGAGCAATTCCCTAAAGAAGGAGAAATTATGGCCAAGGTTCCCCGGGTGCTTCGCACACCGCAGGGAGAGGCATTTACAAGAATCGAAGCGCCGCGCGGAGAAATCGGCTGCTATATCTCAAGCAACGGAAAAGATAAGCCATACCGCATCAAATTCCGTCGTCCTTCCTTCGCGAATCTGCAGGTTCTTCCGAAGCTTGTCAAGGGGCAAAACGTTGCTGACATGGTAGCGATTCTCGGAAGTATTGATATCGTGCTTGGGGAGGTAGACGGCTAATGGGGGCTTATATTGAACAAAGCCTGGGCCTTACGAACAGTCTGGTGTTCATTTTGTCTGCGGCGGCTTTGCTGGGCATTGTGCTTGGCTTCGTAACGTATTCAATCTATTTCCAGCGCAAAATCCTTGGCTGGATGCAGCTTCGCATAGGTCCGAACCGGGTAGGTCCACTGGGGCTTCTCCAGACGGTTGCCGACGTATTGAAGCTGCTTCTTAAGGAAGATATTATTCCGAAAGCCGCAGATAAGCCGCTGTTTATTATCGCACCGATCATTGCGTTTATGCCGGCGTTTGGGGTCCTTGCGGTCATGCCGTTCACCGAGAGCATCCATTTTGCCGATGTCGGGGTGGGTCTGCTGTACTACATCGCTCTTTCCGGCATTACCGTGTTGGGTGTGGTAACGGGTGGTTGGGCGTCCAACAACAAATGGGCGTTGATTGGGGCCATGCGTTCTGCGGCACAGATGATCAGTTATGAAATTCCGCTTGTTATGTCCGTTGTCGGCGTTATCCTGATGACTGGCAGCTTAAACTTAATTGACATCGTCGAGAAGCAGAAAGAAATGGGCATGTGGTTTTTCATTCCGCAGTTCTTAGGTTTTATTATTTTTATTATCGCGCAGCTTGCCGAGTTAAGCCGGACACCGTTCGATTTGACCGAGGCGGAATCGGAGCTTATTTCGGGTTACCACGTTGAGTACAGCGGTTTCCGCTGGGCATTCTTTATGCTGACCGAATATGTGTACATCTTTGCGATGGCATCACTGACGACGGTGCTGTTCCTGGGCGGCTGGCTTCCGCCGTTCGAATTCCTCGGCTTTATTCCGGGAATTATCTGGTTTGGGCTAAAATTTCTTGCGATCGTATTCTTTATTTTCTGGTTGCAGGCTACATTCCCGCGTATGCGTGTGGACCAGTTGATGCAGATGGGCTGGAAAGTGCTCCTGCCGCTTGCGCTTTTGAATATCCTGATCACCGCTGTGTTAAAAACGGTGCTTTAAAAGAGGTGATAGTATGCTAGGCTTTGCTAAGGGTATGGCTTACACATTTAAACAGATGACGAAAAAGAAAGTTACCCACATGTATCCGGACCAGGAAATGGTTTGGCCGGAGCGCTTTCGCGGCATTCAGCATTTCGCACCCGAAAAATGCATTGTATGTAACCAGTGTGCCCGGATTTGTCCGACAGGCTGCATCAATCTGATTGGGAAGAAAAGCGAGGACCCGAACAAGAAAGGGAAAGTCATCGATACGTACGATATTAACTTTGAGATTTGCATTCTGTGTGACTTGTGCACGGAAGTATGTCCGACGGAAGCGATTGTGATGACGACCAACTTCGAACTGGCTGCATACAGCCGCGACGAATTGTTCAAAAACCTGGAGTGGTTGGACAATAACAATACAAACGTGCGGGGAGGGAACGCCTGATGAGCGGACAATTTATCGCCTTTTTCGTTCTTGCCCTGCTGACCATCGGGGGAGCGGTCTTCATGATCAGCTTTCATCGGGTTGTGCATATGGTGGTGGCGCTCGCGTTTACATTCTTGAGCATCGCCGGACTGTATATATTGCTCGAAGCCGAGTTCGTCGCGATGACGCAGATTCTTGTGTACTCCGGGGCGATTTCCGTTCTTATGCTGTTCGGTATTATGCTGACACGCCATGATGCTTCGGAAGTTCAGGAGAAGAAGAGTCCTGTCAAATGGCTGATTCGTATCGGAGTTTCCGTGTTCTTTATTATTGTTTTTCTCGGAATTCAAAGTGTCCAATGGAGCGATAAGCCTGCCGATTTCACGGCCAAAGACAATGTAAAGGAAATCGGGGTACAGATGTTTACCAATTATGTCATTCCGTTTGAGATGGTATCTGTTCTTCTGCTGGTAGCGCTTGTCGGAGCCATCATTCTGGCCAAGAAGGAGGCGGAAGAGGAATGAGTGTACCGATTAACTCCTATTTGCTTGTGGCATTGATTCTGTTCTGCATCGGTCTGTATGGCGCATTGACCAAACGAAACGCCGTAGTCGTTCTGCTGTCAATCGAATTAATGCTGAACGCCGTGAACCTTAACCTTGTTGCGTTTGCCAAATATGGCCTATTCCCGCATATCTCGGGGCAAATCTTCTCGTTATTTACCATTACGGTGGCGGCAGCCGAAGCAGCCGTAGGGCTGGCCATCCTCATTTCTCTGTACCGCAACCGCAATACTGTACAGGTGGATGAGATGGACTTAATGAAGCGATAGAGAAAAGGATTGGTGAATATGGAAATGATTGCGAATGCCTGGCTTGTGCCGCTCTTTCCGCTTTTAGCTTTCGTGCTGCTTGTAGCCTTTGGACGCCAACTGAAAGAGGCCGCGGCGTACGTTGGTATTCTCGCCACCGGCGCTTCGTTCGTGGTGGCGCTCCTGATTTTCTTTGAGCGGTTTGCCGAGGATGCGAAAGATTATATCTACAATGACTTTCACTGGCTGACTTTTGCCGGCAAGGAGATTACGATGGGCTTTGAAGTCAACCAGTTGAATGCCATGATGCTTGTGATTGTTACACTGGTCAGTATGCTGGTTCATATCTATTCCCGCGGCTATATGCACGGTGACGAACGTTTTCCGGTATTCTATCAATATCTCGCCCTGTTTACGTTCTCGATGCTGGGCGTTGTGCTTTCACCTAACATTCTACAGCTGTACATATTCTGGGAACTTGTAGGTGTTTGCTCCTTCTTGCTTGTAGGTTTCTACTTCTATAAGCCGGAAGCAAAAGCGGCGGCCAAAAAAGCCTTTATCGTTACCCGTATTGGTGACGTCGGCCTGTTTATCGGACTCGCCCTCATCTTCTGGTGGGTTGGAAGCTTTAACTACAACGATATCTTTAACAAAATCGAAGCGGGTGCTGTAGAAGAGTGGAAACTTACGCTTATCGGTATCTTGATTTTTGTCGGTGCCGTAGGTAAGTCCGGTCAGTTTCCGCTTCATACATGGTTACCGGATGCTATGGAAGGTCCGACGCCTGTCAGTGCATTGATTCACGCCGCTACGATGGTTGCGGCGGGTGTGTACCTGGTAGCCCGGATGTACGATCTGTATCTCGCATCTCCGGTGGCGGCAGAAACGGTCGCCTATATAGGTGGTTTTACCGCAATTTTCGCCGCTTCAATCGGTTTGACGCAAAGAGATATCAAACGTGTTCTCGCCTATTCAACCGTAAGCCAGCTGGGCTACATGATGCTGGCGCTGGGTGCGGCAAGCGCTGCGGGGTACGTAGCGGGAACATTCCACCTGATGACGCACGCTTTCTTTAAAGCTCTATTATTCCTTGCGGCGGGCAGCGTTATACATGCCGTGCATACGCAGGATATTTTTGAGATGGGCGGCCTGTGGAAGAAGATGCGCATTACCGGGCTCGTATTCTTAATTGGGTGTTTGGCGATTGCAGGGATACCGCCGTTCGCGGGCTTCTGGTCGAAAGAAGAAATTCTTGTTGCGACGCTTTCATCCGGGCATATTGATTTGTTTGTGGTTGCGCTGATTGCCGCTTCCTTTACGGCGTTCTATATGTTCCGCCTGTTCTTCCTCACGTTTAGCGGACAGGCGCGCGGAGGTGCAGAGGCGCACGAATCGCCTGGTGTGATGACAGTGCCGATGCTTGTACTTGCTGTGCTGGCGGTTGTAGCCGGGTTCATTAATACGCCGTGGAAGCCGGTGCTTGGCGAATGGCTCACGGATGGTTTTACTATGTTCCATGCAGGCGGGCATAGCGCAGAGCATGCGGCTCCCGTCTGGGTAACGCTTCTTGCGGTAGGCGTATCGCTTGTGGGTATCTGGCTTGCCTGGTCGATGTACGGCAAGGGTACGATTCCGCAGGGAGAGGGCGGTCCGCTGTATCGCCTGTCATTCCATAAATATTATGTAGATGAAATTTACGATGCTGTATTTGTCAAACCGCTACGTGCAATTGGCAAAGGCATGTATGCATTTGATGTGTGGGTAGTGGATGGCTTGGTGCGTCTTGTCGTCGCGTTTACGAAGGGTGTCGGAAGTACAGGCGCACGGATGCAGAACGGGCAAGTACAAACATATGGCGCGATTGCCTTTATTGGCTTGGTGCTCTTGATTGCCGGTTTAACAATTGCAGGGGGGTACGCGGAGCAATGGCGAACTATTTTCTTACAATCCTAACGTTTTCACCGCTTTTGGGTGTGCTGCTGCTCGCTTTCGTTCCCAGAAGCCTGCCCGGTACAATTAAGGCGCTGGGCATCCTGACAACGCTTGTGCCGCTTGTGCTGGCAGTGATGCTGTATATCAATTTCAATTCGGCTGCGGAGGGTCTGCAGCTTGTACAGCAGTGGAACTGGATTAACATCCCGGTTGGTGAGCAGGCGATTCCGATTAAGTTTGAGGTTGGAGTAGACGGGCTGTCCATGCCGCTGCTTGTGCTCACAACCGTAATTGCGACGATGGCCTCAGTAGCGGCGCTGACGGTAAACAAGCGCTGGAAAGAATTTTACATTTTGTTTTTAATTGTAGAAATGGGCATGCTTGGTGTTTTCACCGCAGCAAATCTGTTCCAGTTCTTCATTTTCTTCGAGTTTACGATTATTCCGCTGTTCTTCATGATGGGGATCTGGGGTTACACGGAACGCGAACAGGCGTCGGTGAAATTCTTCCTGTATAATGGCGTCGGATCTGCGATTATGCTGATTGTGTTTGTGGCACTGTTTGTTTTGGTGGGTACGCTGAATATCGAGGAAATTAAGCAGGTGCTTACAAGTCCGATGTCACCGCGCAATGTGCCGGATATGCCGGGCTTTATTCCGGAAAGCATTCGTCTGGGTCTGTTCCTTGCGCTGCTTGTGGCGTTTGCGATTAAAATTCCGATTGTTCCTTTCCATACGTGGATGCTGAAGGCATATCAGGAAGCGCATCCGGCTGTCATTATGATTTCATCCGGCGTCTTGATTAAAATCGGGGGCTATGCGTTGATTCGTATGAATGCGGCCTTTTTCCCGGAATGGATGAATCAACTCTCGACGCTCATTGCCGTGCTTGGCGTTATTAATATTCTGTATGGCGCAGTGCTTGCACTGGTGCAGGATGAGCTGAAGCAAATGCTCGCATATTCCAGCGTCAGCCATATGGGAATTGTGCTGCTTGGTCTGGCGGCAATGAATGCCCAGGGATTCCAGGGCGCAATCTTTCAAATGGTATCGCACGGTCTGATTGCGGCGTTGATGTTCTACATGGTATCACTTATTCATGAGCGCGTTGGAACGAGCAACATTCGTGAGCTTGGCGGTCTTGCCAAGTCGATGCCGGTCATTTCCGGCATTCTGTTAACGGCGATGATGGCGTCGGCGGGACTTCCGGGGATGTCCGGATTTATCAGCGAGTTCTTATCTTTTGTCGGCCTGTTCGGCACGAAGCCGATCATTGCCGCTGTCGGTGCACTCGGCATTATCCTGACGGCCGTCTATTTGCTGCGCGCGACGCTTGGCACAACGTTCGGACCGATTCGTGAGAAGCATGAGTCGCTGTCTGACGCGCAGGCGATTGAAGTCGTGCCGATGGTTGTGCTGCTGAGCCTTGTCATCTTAATCGGTGTATACCCTGCCGTATTAAGTGAACCGCTGCAGACAACGCTGCAAAATATCGTGCCAAGGATAGGAGGGTAAAAGCCGATGAATGGTGCTAGTACATGGGGAAACCTGGCGCAATACGATTGGTCAGTAATGGTCCCCGAATTTACCATACTAGGTGTTGCTACACTCCTCTCGCTGCTCGATTTAGTAATGGGTAGGAAGTCCGATCGGCGCATTCTCGCCTGGATTGGTCTTATCGGAATTATTGTTGCGGGATACTTTGTAGTCCAGAACACCGGTCAAAACGTAGTTTCCATTCTTAATGACATGTATCGCCTGGACGGCTTCGCCAACGGTTTTAAGCTGATTTTCCTAAGCGGTGTGGCGCTGGTGTTTCTTATTTCTATCAACTACGTGGATGAAAGCCGAAACGTTAAATATTCAGGTGAATATTACTATTTGATTCTTACCGCGCTGCTCGGCGCGATGTTCATGGCGTCTTCGTCCGACTTGATTACGCTGTATGTCGGAATGGAGGTGCTGTCGATTTCTTCGTATATCCTGGTCGGTACGAGAAAGAACCACATTCAATCCAATGAATCGGCGTTTAAGTACGTAGTCTCGGGCGGGATTGCTTCCGCAGTGACGCTGTACGGGATGTCGTTCATCTATGGACTGACCGGATCGACGAACCTGTATGTGATTGCAGAAAGACTGTCGAGCGTATTCCATGGCGGATTCGATTTCCTGGTGTTTCTGTCGTTTTTCCTAATGATTGTCGGTCTTGCATTCAAAATCTCCGCAGTGCCGTATCACATGTGGGCACCGGATGTATACCAGGGAGCGCCGACGCCGATTACTGCATTTCTTTCGGTCGTATCGAAGGCGGCGGGATTCGCAATTGTGCTGCGTGTCTTCCTGGTCATTTTCGGTAACCTGGTGAACTTCGACATGAAGACAGGGCAGCAAACCTCTGTGCTTGTGGATACGCTGGGATTATACATTGCGATTATTGCGGGTGCGTCGATGATTATCGGCAACACGCTTGCGGTGCGCCAGGTTAACATGAAACGTATGATGGCGTATTCCGGTATCGCACAGGCGGGCTACCTGCTTGTTCCGTTCGCGACGCTGACAGTGCTGATGTTTGAACAGACAATCTTTTATCTGGTGGCGTATCTGTTGGCCAATATGGGTATTTTCGCGATTATCATGATCGTCAACCGTGATCAACAGACAGAGGATATAAAGTCATTTGCCGGATTGTATCACCGTGCGCCATGGATTGCGATAGCGATGACATTCTTCCTGCTATCGCTTGCCGGAATTCCGATTAGCGCCGGATTCTTCGGCAAGTTCTATATCTTCATGAGCACGATTGTGCACAGCAGTTACTGGTTGGCGGGCATTATGCTGGCAACAAGCGTTGTCTCGTATTACTACTATTTCGGCGTAATCCGTCAGATGTACATGCGCCCGGGCAAGACGGAGACACCGTTGAAGGTGCCGGGTACAATCGCGCTGGTTGTGCTGATTGCATTTATCGGTACCGTCGTAATCGGTGTTATGCCTGAGCCTGTTATGCAGTACATTCATACCAATTTCCCGCTTCAGCAGATGTTCCAGGCCGGCGGGCAGTAAGCAATAAGAATAGAATACGCGTGAAGAAAATGTTCCCCTATGCTGATTGTGATACAATAAGCGGGGAACATTTTTTACGGTATAGGAAAGTATATTTCGCTTTATAGTGATAAAGCAAAATATACTTTCCCTCCATTCGTAAGCGAGGAAAAACGCCCGCGAGTTTTTCTTATTGGGCTAATAGAAAGGGGGAAAGGGAAAATCATGGCGATCGCCGGAATTATTAATATTTTACTTTCGCTTGTGTTTATTGCATTGAGCTTCTGGGCGTTGCAGGCGTTCCGTTTTGATTTATTTGTCAGCAATCCCAAGGGACCGCAGTCCAAGCTGCTGCAGATTCTCCTATCCATTGTCATCGGACATAATGTTGCTTCATTTTTCGCCGATTATTTCGGATGGACACAACTGCTGCGGCAATTTTTCTAGAAAATTTACTGACTTAACATCAAAATATGTGTGGAATGTATGGGATGGAAGAAGGAATGCACATGTCACTTTGTTACGCTCTGCAGGGAAGTGTAAGCTGACCGCTTCAGGGGATCATCAAGCTCGCCCACAAAAGGGCAAAGCTGTTTCCGCAAAGAAGAATTGTGGGCAACTTCAGAAAAACTAAAGTAGCTCACCTAGTTCTGTTTCAGGCGAGCTACTTTTTAAATTCAGATAACTTGGTTTATATTACTTCTTTATTTTAGCTTGATATCGAGATAATAATTTAGATTTATATCGTTTGTAGAAATAATATATTTAATC
>NZ_BJXX01000079.1 GCF_007991215.1 Aneurinibacillus danicus | reverse complement strand
AAATGTTTTGCCTGCTTCCGCTCCCCCCTTAATCCCGAAGGTAAAAATCGAACCGGCTCCTTTCGGGAAGTACGTTTGCGCCAGATCATAATATTTGTTTCCCGGTAAGCCGGGGTAGTTGATCCATGCAACCTGCGGATGATTTGATAAAAATTCCACGACTTTTTTCGTGTTGGATACATGTTTTTCTACGCGGAGCGATAGCGTTTCAAGCCCCTGCAGGAACAGGAATGAATTGAACGGGCTGATGGCTGCGCCGGTATCCCGCAGGTACTGCACGCGCGCTTTTGTAATATAGGCGGCAGGAGCGAACGTTTCCTCATAACGAAGCCCGCCGTAGCTTGGATCCGGTTCTGTGAATTCAGGGAATCGGCCGCTGGTTGCCCAATCGAAATTTCCGCTGTCAACGAGCAGGCCACCGATGGAGGTGCCGTGTCCACCGATAAACTTCGTAGCAGAATGGACAACAATATCCGCCCCGTGCTCAAACGGCTTAATCAGATATGGCGTGCCGAAAGTATTGTCTACAATTAACGGAACGCCGTATTCGTGGGCAATATCGGCAACCGCCCGGATATCAATAATGTTGATTCCCGGATTCCCAATGCTTTCGATATAGACAGCCTTCGTTCGGTCATTTATGGCTTTCCGGAAATTTTCCGGATCATCGGGGTCTACGAATGTCGTACGAATTCCCAGTTTTGGGAGCGTAATCGAAAACAGGTTATAGGTGCCGCCGTATAATGTGCTGGCCGCCACAATTTCATCCCCGGTTCCGGCAAGATTTAAAATCGAGTACGTGACAGCCGCCGCGCCGGACGCAACCGCCAATGCGCCCACCCCTCCCTCCAGCGCCGCAATGCGTTGCTCCAACACATCTGTAGTCGGATTGCCTGTGCGGGTGTATAAATTTCCAACTTCCTCCAGAGAGAATAAGGTGGCTGCATGCTCTGTATTCTCAAAAATAAATGAGGTAGTCTGATAAATTGGCACAGCTCGCGCTCCTGTTGCCGGATCTGGACTTTGCCCTGCGTGCACCTGCAGTGTGTCGAATTTTAATAGCTTATTTCCCATGTTCTTTCCTCCTTATCCGATGTGCTGGTCCATAAAAAAGACCAAATTTATTTTGAAAATAAATTTGGTCTCCAGTGGTCTGGTCAACACATCTATCATTTAAAGTATTGATATTAAATTTAATTGTATGTTTCTATCATTTTTTAGAATGCAGGAACGACTGCAACTCCATATTTGTCCTCGATGAATTTTTTTACTTCCGGAGATGTCAAAGCAGCATCGAGTTTTTTGATTTCGTCCCGGTTCTCGTCTCCTTTACGGACAACAATTACATTGGCGTAAGGTGAGTCTTTGTCTTCTCGGAACAAAGCTGTATTTGGATCAATCTTGGCTTCCAGAATAATATTCGTATTGATAATCGCGCCGTCAAGATCCGGCAGGGATCTTACCAGCGTTGGAGCTTCGACTTCCTCGAATTCCAGTTTCTTTGGATTGTCCACGATGTCTTGCGGTGTCGCTTCATAGGTTGTAATACCGTCCCGCAGTTTAATTAACCCCTGCTGCTGTAGCAGAGCCAGCGCTCTGTATTCATTCGACGGGTTGTTTGGAATGCCGATTTTCGCGCCTTCTTTAAGTTCATCCTTTGATTTCACTTTGTCTGAATAGAAAGCGATCGGTTCTACGTGAACTTTCGTTACTGGAACAAAGTCATACCCTTTTTCTTTTTTGACAGAACCAAGATATGGGACGTGCTGGAAATAGTTCGCGTCAATTTGTTTGTCCTGCAGGGCTGGATTTAACTGCACTTCATCATCGAGCACGACAACTTCCAGATTAACGCCTTCTTCCTTCAACTTTGGTTTAATAAAATCGAGGATTTCCGCGTGCGGCACAGCCGCCGCTCCCACTTTCAGCGTAACTTCCTGTTTGTCAGTTTTTTCTTCCGCATTGCCCTGGGCGCTGGCATTTGAGCCAGACGTTTCACTGCTTTTCGTGGCTCCGCATCCTGCAACGAAAATACTTAAAATAATCAATAAAGATGTAATAATTCCTATACTTTTTTTAGCCATATGCAGCACTCCTATTTTTTATTTTCCTACTCAAATTTGTATCGCTTCCTATTTATATATCTCGCAATGTAATCACCTGTCCATTGAATGACTTGAACGAGAATAATAATTAACAGGACGGTTGAAAACAGAACATCTTCCCGGAATCTCTGATAGCCGAAGCGAACAGCCAGACTGCCCAGGCCACCTGCACCGATTGCGCCCGCTATAGCTGTAAATTCAATAATGCCGATGATGCCGATGGTTGTCGCGCGCACAAGTGCCGGCAGCGCCTCGGGAATGAGCACGTTAAAAATAATCGTAACATTCGAAGCACCCATTGCTTTCGCGGCTTCGATTTTCCCTATGCTCACCTCCTTCAACGAATTTTCAATAATGCGCCCGAGAAAAGGAGCCGCGCCAATCGAAAGCGACAGGATGGCGGCTGTCGGACCTAACGTCGTGCCTATGAGCAAGCGTGCCAGAGGAAGAAGCAACACCACCAATATAATGAAAGGAAGGGAGCGGATGCTGTTAATAATCGTACCGATGATCCGGTTGAGCTTGGGCGCTTCAAGAATATTTCCCTTTTCAGTGACAACCATCGTCACTCCAAGCGTAATGCCCAGAATAAACGCGAATAATGATCCCCAGAATACCATATACAGCGTTTCACAAAGCCCTTTCCAGAGCAAACCAAGCAAATCGTCTCTCATATCCCTGCCCCCATGCCCTCTATAACATTTCGCTTGTTGCGGTAATGTTCAATGATGCTGACAAATCGCTTTGCCGTGTCACTTTCCGGATTCAAGAAAAACTTATCAACCGAACCCCTTTCTACAATTCTTCCATTCTCGATAACGGCCATATTACGGCAAATATGCTGCAGCACATCCAGCTCGTGCGTAATAAGCACAATCGTTAGATTCAGCTTGCGATTAATATCCTGAAGCAGCTCCAGAATCGAATGCGTCGTCTGTGGATCAAGCGCTGAAGTCGCTTCATCGCAGAGAAGTACATCCGGATTATTGACCAGCGCCCGGGCGATGCCGACCCGCTGTTTCTGTCCCCCGCTCAACTGGGAGGGATAGGCATTCTCTTTGTCAGGCAATCCGACAAGCTCCAGCATCTCCCTAACCCGCTGCCTGATGTACGGCTTTGAATGTCCCGCAACTTTTAACGGGAATGCAATATTTTCGAAGACCGTCTTCGCATCCAGAAGATTGAACTGCTGAAAAATCATGCCGATTTTTTGCCGTGCCTGCTGCAGCTCTTTATGGTTTAATTCCGTAATGATTCTGCCTTCAATCTCAATGCTGCCAGAATCGGGTTCTTCCAGTCGATTGAGGCAGCGGATGAGCGTCGATTTCCCCGCTCCGCTAAACCCGATAATGCCGAAAATATCCCCTTTTTGAATTTCCAGATTAATATTCTCCAGTGCTGTTACTGTATTTGTTGCAGTTCTGTATGCTTTGTTCAAATTTTTAATAACGATCATGTACCCACCCGCCGGCTTTCCTGTGCAAAGCGATTTTCTGGTTTTGGCAAATTGAAATGCTCCCGCAGCGTATCGCCTTCATATTCGGTGCGGAACAGTTCCCGCTCCTGCAGAATCGGTACAACATAATGTACAAAGTCCTCCAGGCCGTCCGGAAGAAGCGGAGCCATTAGCATAAAGCCGTCTGCCGCTCTTTCTGTGAACCATTTTTCAAGCGTATTCGCTATTTTTTCAGGTGTACCGATCAAATCCGGGTCTGTAAAAGAGCCGGTCAGTACGGAATACACCTCTCTGAGCGTAATATCTTCCCTGGCGATGATAGGCTGATGTTTTTTATAATCAGATTTCGTCTCCGGGAGATTGCCCAGTCCAATGTCAGACGCTCTTGAATCAAGCGTCAGTCCCGTAAAATCAACGCCTTTAAAATAATCCGCCAGAAAACCCAGCGCTTTTTTCTCAGTAATGAGCGACTCGAGATACACAAATTTCTGCTTCGCTTCTTCTTCCGTTTCCGCAATGATTGGAGAAATGCCCTGCAGCACATACACATCATCAGGAGAGCGGCCGGCATTTGCCACCTTACTTTTGAAGGATCGATAATACTCTTTTGCGTCTTCTATCCCGTATTTAATGGAAAAAGCAACTTCTGCCGTGTTCGCGGCAAAGTTCTGTCCCGCTTCTGAGTTGCCCGCCTGTACAAATACGGGATGTCCCTGCCGGGAGCGCGCAATATTCAGCGGACCCTGGACGGAGAAAAAAGCGCCCTGATAATTGATGCGGTGCAGTTTGTTCCGATCAAAAAATTGATCATTTTCTTTATCCCGCACAAAGGCATCATCTTCCCACGAGTCCCACAACCCTTTAACTACTTCGACAAACTCCTTCGCCCGCTCGTACCGCAGGCTGTGATCGTAATGCTCTTCCCGTCCGAAATTCAAAGCCGTATTGCCGGATAAATCTCTTGTCGTCACAATATTCCACCCCACCCGTCCTTTGCTTATATGATCGGCGGACATAAGCATACGGGCAAGATTGAACGGCTCGGTATACGAAGTGGAAGCGGTGGCGACGACCCCTATTTTTGAAGTAGCCCCTGCCAGAGCGGTAATAAGGGTAATCGGTTCATACCTGTTTAAAATATTCACGTGGGATTCTTCATTAATAGCCAGACTGTCTGCGATAAAAACCATATCAAATTTCCCTTTTTCAGCAATTTGCGCCAGTTTTTTATAATAGTCGATATCGATGCTAGCATCCGCCTGCGCATGTGGATGTCTCCATGAGGCCACATGCATACCCGTTCCCACCAAAAAGGCGGATAATTTTATCTGTCTTTTTCGAGTCATCAGGCTACCTCCCTGCATAGTGCTTTGAATGTAACACTTTTCTTAAAAAGACAACCTGTCCCAGCCCTTCTTCATGGTATTCGTAGAACCGTTCGTATCCCTTGCGCTCGTACATCGGAATCAGCCACGGATGACGTTCGGCCGTCGCTAATACAGCACCGGGCGCCCCCAGCGTATCTCGAATAATTGTTTCTTCAAGCCAGGTAAGGAGCCGGTTTCCGATTCCTCTACCTTTATACGCGGGAGCTACAGCGAACCAGCAGATGTAGGGCAGATCGGTCACTTTTTTTACTTCTTCGAAATTTCCTAGCGTAATGGTTGCGATAATGCCCTGCTCATTCTCCATCACAAAGCACGTATTGCTCGTAATATTATGTTTGACCATCTTAAGGTCTGCTTTGGCAGCCGGGAACAGAATGCCCAGCTGCAGGGCAGGTGCATACGCCTCCAGTGTAAGAGCCAGCAATTTCTCTGCGTCCTCCAGCGTGGCCAACCGGATATTTTCGCTCATCCTATCACCACTCAATAGTGTAATCCTGCCGTGAATCGGCGAATTGTCTGCCATGCCTTCACCCCTTTCTTTGGCACAGAAAACGGCCATGGCGTCTCAGCCGTAACCCCGTCATGAAAATGATGGGAAGGACAGCTGACTTTAGTGG
>NZ_BJXX01000078.1 GCF_007991215.1 Aneurinibacillus danicus | reverse complement strand
TTCCTCTTTCCCTCTTTCTTTCCTTACGATTTTCACAGAAAAAGCCCCTATTTATACAAATAGGGGCTTTTGGTGGTCCAATCAGCCTGGGATTATGTTTTTGTACGAAATCGAATCGTTCATCGATGTATAGTACTGATTATATTTATATTAAACATATAAGTCAACTATGTTTTAAGGAAAAATTATGCTTTTTTTATATTGCGAAGTTTGATAAAATAATCCATACTATAACAATGTGTTTTGTTTAAATTTAATCAAAAGACGGGAGGAAGCCACAATGACGTTGAAGTTAAGCATTTTAGATCAAAGTTACATCGACGAAGGGGAAACTGCGGTCGAAGCGCTTCACCACACGGTTGAGCTGGCCAAAAAAGCCGATGAGCTCGGCTATCACCGTTTCTGGGTTTCAGAGCATCATGATTCGGATAAAGTAGCCGGCTCGTCTCCGGAGGTGCTGGTTTCGTATGTAGCAGCCAATACCAAACGAATCCGGGTAGGTTCAGGCGGGGTGATGCTCCAGCATTACAGCCCGTATAAAGTAGCAGAAAATTTTAATGTTCTTGCCTCTCTCGCACCCGGCCGCATCGATCTCGGAATTGGCGGAGCGCCGGGGGGTCTCCCGCTCTCCACACGGGCACTGCAGCAGGACTATGCAACCGAAACAAAACCTCTTGCGGAGAAAATAATTGAATTAGACCACTTTATCCGCGGAACGCTACCGGAAGACCATCCTCTTCACGACCTGCAGGCCAGTCCGATTCCTCCACAGCCAGCGGACATTTACTTCCTCGGAAGAAGTGTTTCCAGCGCGCAGCTGGCAGCCAGGCTCGGGGTTCCGTACGTATTTGCGCAGTTTTTAAGCAGTGACCGTTCGGCCATCTCTGAAGCATTTGAAGCATACCGCAAACAGTTCAATCCGAAAAAAGCCGCTCAACCGCAGGCCATCCTTTCTCTTTTTGCTATTGTCGCGGATACGGATGAAGAAGCCGCGCAATTAGCTGCCGAAGCTAAAACCGTTAAAATTCATTTTGAAAATGGCAAAACTTTAACCGTTACAAGCGCTGCCAAAGCAGAAGAATACGGGCAACGCTCTAACGAACCATACAGCATTGAAATAACAGAATCGAGCGTCCTCCACGGTTCAAAAGAAACGGTATATACGAAATTAATAGAGATGCAGGAAGCGTACGATCTCGAAGAAGTAATCATCCTAACCCCTGTCAGAAATTTTCAAAAAAGGCTCCGTTCGTTTGAGTTGTTGAAAGAAGCGTTCGCAAATGTCGTCCATACATCATAATGGTATATACTATACAAAAGGATGGTGAAGGGATATGGCACAGGCAGCTGTAGACCGTATTGTTACGAATTTCGAGCAAAAATTAATCATGATTCGCCGTCATTTGCACCAAAATCCTGAGCTGTCTAACGAAGAATTCGAAACATCCGCAGCGATTCGCGCCTGGCTAGAAGAAGCCGGGATTGCGATACTCGATTTTCCTTTGGAAACAGGGGTCATTGCCGAAGTGAAAGGAAAAGGGGACGGACCGACCATTGCGTTTCGAGCCGATATTGATGCTTTGCCGATCCAAGAAGAAACCGACCTGCCATTCGCCTCAAAGGTACCGGGGAAAATGCACGCATGCGGCCATGATTTTCATACCGCTTCTATTTTAGGCGCAGCTTATTTAGTAAAACAAAAAGAAGAAACATTGAACGGAACCGTACGGTTTATTTTTCAACCCGCCGAAGAAAACGGAGGAGGAGCGCTCCAGGTCATCAAAAGCGGGGCGCTTGAAGGTGTGCAGGCTGTTTTTGGTATGCACAATAAGCCTGATCTCCCTGTGGGGACAATTGGGATTAAACCAGGGGCATTAATGGCGAGCGTGGATGGATTTAAAATTGAAGTGGAAGGTGTTGGTACACATGCTGCGGTCCCGGATAACGGAATTGATCCGATTGTAACAGCGGCTCATATCGTCACCGCACTGCAGACCATTGTAAGTAGGAATATTAGCTCTCTGCATAATGCCGTCGTGAGTGTTTCCAGCATGCACAGCGGAAGTACATGGAATGTAATTCCGTCCAAAGCCGTGCTGGAAGGAACGGTTCGCACCTTTCAGGAGGAGGTGCGGAAACAAATCCCGGCGCATATTCGGCGTGTAATTGAAGGGGTGGCTGCTGCATACGGAGCAAATGTTAGTCTGCACTGGTATGCAGGTCCTCCATCCGTTCAAAATGATGAAGAACTAACGAAGTTGTCTATTCAAGTGGCACAAAAAGCAGGATTGGAAGTCGTGAAGCCCGCACCTTCTCCAGCCGGAGAGGACTTTGCATTCTATCAGGAGAAAATCCCCGGTTCCTTCGTATTTATGGGCACATCAGGTACAAAAGAATGGCATCACCCTGCTTTTACAGTGGATGAACGCGCTTTACAAAGCAGCGCTCATTTCTTTGCTGTACTGGCAGAGGAGGCGCTCAATAAATTGGGCGGCAACCGATAATGGATAAGGATTTACGTGTATAAAAATATAAAGAACCGGCTGCCAAGAAAGCCGGTTCTTATTTCGTTCCTGTTTTTCATTCCCCGCCTTTTATCCACATTTCTAGCGGAAGACCAACAAGATTTTTCCCAATCCATTCGCGTGCGATATTATTGGATGGTCCCATAGCGATACCAGCGCGTGCATCACGGAAAAGGCGTTCAATCGTGCCTTTTTTATACCCATAACCACCGCTAACATCTAAGGCAATTTTGGCTGATTGATTGGCTACCTCAGCGGCGTGTACTTTGTATTCGGTTAATGAAAGGTTTAGAACCCCTTGCTCTTTTCCCTCTTCTTGCAAAATATCCAACTGTTCTGCTAAGTCGCGCTGCCATGGCTTTAGACTTTCAATCAAGACCTTCGCCTCTGCTAACTGCTGGCGAATCACCTGATAGTCTGCCAGGCTATTATTAAAATCACGATGAATCGTATTTTTCGCGTACTCAACAGCTTTATGCAGTGCGTTTTGTGCTACGCCCAGCCAAACAGAACCTAATCCAATCAAATAGATGGGAGATACCCCGTTTAATAACAGGTCTTTCCCCTGCCCTTCATATCCCAGTAAATCCCGGCGTTTCACCTTAACATCCGTATACGTAATCGGCCCGCTGTGATTTCCTTTTACTCCAAGGGCTTCCCATGGCTTAGCCTCAATGCCCGGCAATTTTCCATCAATGATAAAAAAGCTAATATCGGTTGCATCTTTCGAATTCGGGCTTTTGGTTTGCAGAACATAAAAATCAGCCTGTCCGGCGCTGGTTGTGAATGATTTTTCCGCGCTAATAAGATAATCATCTCCATCACGCCGGGCTTCACTAAAGTTATACCACCAGTGGCCTCCGGAAGCTTTTTCACTTGTTGAATAAGTTCCGATCCATCCATTTTCAATCGGTTTCAACCAGCGCTCTTTTTGTTCATCATTTCCGTACAGAGTAATCGTTTGTACGGCACCTACATGCATCACGTATACCAAAGCAGTCGAGGCGCATGCTTTTCCGATTTCCTCAGCTACGATTGCAAAGGCTACGTGATCAAGTTCCAGACCGTTATATTTTTTAGGAACGAGTATATTTCCCCAGCCTGCCTTAATTAAAGCCTCCAGATTCTCCCGTGGAAAAATTCCTTCCCGGTCAATTCGGTCAGCGTTTGGCTGAATGACCTCTTCAACAATTTGCTGGATTTGCGCCCGGATTTCTTCGTAAAATTTTTTAGATTCACGATTAAAGCGCGTTGCTTCTAATGTGGCTAACGACATATTTTCACTCCTTCCATATTGTTCAGTTTCCAGACCCTATCTATTTGACTGCGAAAATACGTTGTAATATGATGGTAGTATTGTATGTTATAATTTGTTGGAGCAGGTTGTAGTCCTCTATACTACTCCTGCTACTTTTATTTGTTCTTCTTTTTGGCGTACAAGCGGAATAACCTGCTCACCGAATGCCTGCAAATCCTCATCATAGTGTAAAAATCCTGTCAGTACAATGTCGATTCCGATTTTTTTCAATTCGATAATCCGATCTGCGACCTGTTCGGCTATTCCGATTAACCCCGTGCGGAAACCATCATTGTATTGAACTAAGTCATCAAACGATGAATTTTCCCACATTCCTTCTCCTTCTGGTGAGGATTTGCCTGCGAATTTTACCTGGCTTCGGAAGCCTTCAACCGCCTCTTCATCAGCGTAGGCAATAATGCTTTTTAAGACGCGTTTTGCTTCTTCCTCGGTTTCTCGGACAATGACAAAGCCGTTTACACCAAACTTCACCGTACGTCCTTGTAGTGCCGCTAATGCGCTGACCTCATCGATTTGCCGCTTTAAATTTTCCAGTGAGTTTCCATTCATAAAATAAACGTCTGAAACACGCCCGGCCATTTCTTTTGCGGCCCTAGAGTTTCCTCCCTGGAAAATCAGCGGCTGATTAATCGGTTTGGGCTTTAAAGGCGCTTTGTTAATTCGGTAAAAATCCCCTTTGTAATCCGTCGTCTCTTTCGTCCATAAGTCGCGAATAACCTGAATAAATTCCTCTGACTGCCGATAGCGTTCATCGTGATCAAGCCAGGGTACTCCATATCCGTGAAACTCACCTTTAAACCAGCCGCTTACAATATTTATGGCTGCACGCCCATTGCTGATGTGATCGATAGTTGAAATAATTTTGGCGGTAACGCCTGGATGCCACAAACCGGGAAGTACAGCAGTAATAATCTTTAGCTTTTTGGTGACGCTTGCCAATCCTGCTGCCACGGCGCTGGCTTCCAATTGATTTTCAGCTCCGTAACTGGCGAGAAAGCGGGTTTGAAGCAGGACAAAATCAAATCCTAATTCTTCAGCAAGCTGTGCGTATCTTTTGTTGTCTTCAAAAGACCATCCTGTTTTTTGTGGGATTTTCGAAATGACCAATCCTCCGCTTACGTTCGGTGCCCAGTAAGCAAACTGTAAACTCATTTTCATTCCTCCTCTTTAGTAGTGCGCCGGCAACAAAAAAGGACCCTGCCTATCTTAACAAAAGTGCTAAGACAATCAGAATCCTCCGGTTGACCAGTCGGAAAGTATTTCCTTTTACCTTTCTTGTTCTATATATTAATAAAATTATTCCTATTGGTCAAGTGAGATTTTTCTCTTTTTTAACTGTAAGATACGGTGGACGTATTTAATTCTTCTAATCTGTTTCCTAAAAAAGCAGCCACTTCCATCATTCCGTATATTCCTACCCTCGCCTCTGCATCGGTGTTGTAATTCGTGTTTGTATTTACATCGTAGGTGAAGATGTCCCCGTCCTCATTTTGAATAAACTCAATACCGGCTACCTGAATATGATTTGTGCTCAGAAACTGTTCATATTTTTGGATAATCGGGTTTGTAAACCCTTCAATAATCTGGAATTTAGGTTTATTGTACACTTCTTCACCTACAGGGCAAAACAAGTCTCCAATCTGGCAGGCATCTGCCGGGCACAATTCAAAGCCTTCCGAAGTATCCACACGGACCGCATAAAGAAACTTGCCCCCTACAAACTCACAACGCGTAATATAGTTTTCCGGCGACTTGATATACTCTTGGACCAATGTAATTCCATCTACCGGCTCCTCAAAAGCTGGCCCGTACACATACGTCTGCAACGCTTCAAGAGAGTGGAAGAGCTGGACGCCCAGTCCCTTTCCCGCACGGTTGTGTTTCGTGATAAAAGAGCGCCCTTCCAATGAAGAAGCCGCTTCGATAATTTGGTCTTTCCCAACTGCTGCAAGGGTTCTTGGTGTCCGAATACCCAGCGCGCTAAGTGCTGCATATTGAGCAGCTTTACTAAGCTCAAGCTGCAGCGCACGACTTCCGTTAAAAACCTTTCGACCATGACTTTCCAGCCACAGCAGTACAGCTTGCGCCAGTTCCGGAGCATAGCGGTGATCGCGCGTATGAGCGGAAGCGCTCATACGGCTGTAAAAAATACCGTCTGGAGGGACAGTTGACAGATCAACCGTTCCTTCATCCAAAAACCATTCCTCGTAGGGGAGATTCCGTTCTTCTAAACGTTTGGTTAAATGTACAGTCCATTCACTATTTTCGTGGATAATGTAAATTTTACTCATGCACGGTATGCTCCTTTACTTTCTTAATGGTTACTGTTTGCAGGCGCTAAGTAGACCCGGGAATGCTTGCGCTTTTCCTCCACCAACGGTATAACCTGTTTCGCAAAACGTTCCATCTCCTCAAGCTGCGGCGAGAATTGCAGCAGCAAAAGAGTAAGCCCCTCTTTTTCATAAGCCAGAATTTTGTCTGCGATTTGTTCGGGTGTTCCGATTAAATGAGGGCGCAGCCCACGATTGGAGACAGAGTAGTCATACAGCTGAATTTGCCGCTCAAGTTGCGACTTGCTGATGAAATCATCATATCCCGCATACCCGCTTGACTCCTTTACATCGGTAATCACCTGAAGTTCGGCTAACGCTTCTTCCTCCGTATCCCGGCAGATAACAAAGGCGGCCATTCCAAACGTTGAAAAAGGTTCTTTTCCCGCTGCTTTCCGGCGGTTTTTCATATCCTGAATTTTCTCCTTAATTTCTTCTACTGTCCCTCCATGCATAACATACGAGTCGCATATCGAAGAAATAACCTGCTTTCCTCGTTCACTTTCTCCACCGGCATATAACGTAAGAGCTTGAGCAGGTTTTGGTGCCAGCCTGGCGTTTTTAATATCATAGTACTTTCCTTTATAGGTAAAGGTATCCTCCGTCCACAGCCCTTTTAATATATCAACGAACTCTTTGGTACGCTCATACCGATCATCATGCTCAGTAAAAACGCCTCCATACTGACGGGCCTCTTCTTCCCACCAGGCGGACACAATATTTAAGGTGAACCTTCCTTTACTAATCTGATCAATATTTGCTGCCATTTTTGCTATTACAGCAGGGTTATGGAACCCAGGTCGAATCGCGGTCAAAATTTCAATTTTTTCTGTTACGGCTGCCAGAGCCGCTGCGGTTGACCAGGCCTCTAACGAATCATGTTCGGGTCCTTTAATATCATTTAAGTACAGTTCTGCGATTAAGGTAGTGTCATATCCCCATTGCTCTGCCGACTGAATCACTTGTTTTGCATACTCAAAAGTTGGCGGCATGTTTTCATCCTCCACATTCCGTAACCATCCTCCGAAAATTGGAAGCCAAAAGCCGTATTTCATTTTTGTTCCCCCTCCATCTTTACTACATTGTTTATCCCGCTTTCCCGGTAATATCCAGAATGTCGAGTATTTGCTGCTTCTGCCTTGCCAGTTCCGCATTGCCGCGGGTTCGTGGCCTGAGCTGTGTAATATCAACCACACATGAAAGGACACCAGGCTGTCCGCGCATGACAAGCAAGCGATCGCACAAATACAATGCCTCATCGATATCATGTGTGACCATAATCATCGTTGAACCACAGTCTTCCCAAACCTTAAGCAGTAAATCTTGTAACTGCATTTTCGTAAACGCATCAAGCGCACTAAATGGTTCATCCAGCAGCAGGATTTCTGGCCGTGTAACAAGCGAACGTGCAATGGCTACTCGCTGCGCCATCCCGCCTGAGAGCTGGCGCGGATAATGATTTTCAAATCCCTCGAGGCCGACCAGCTTTATAAAGCGGCTGGCTTTTTCTTTTTTTTCTGCCTCTCTGCCTTTTAAACCGAAAGCTACGTTTTCAATAACAGAAAGCCACGGCATAAGACGGGGTTCCTGAAAAATAACACCGACCTTTTTGCTTATTTCTTCTCCTTCACTTCCGTTCAACACCAGGCGTCCTGTACTGGCCTGATCAAGCCCGGCAATCACGCGGAGCAGCGAACTCTTGCCGCAACCACTTGTGCCAAGCACACCGATAATTTCTCCTTTTTGCGCGGTAAATGTGATTTCACGAAAAGCCGTATTCCCGTTCTCAAATACCCGGCTTACATCCCACAGTTCCAGCATTTTCTGCCTCCCCCTTTATTCTTTGTTCACAAAGCTGTCCTGCCAGTGCAAGGCTCTTGTTTCTAGACTTTTTAATATAAAATCCGTCGCTTTACCAAGAAAAGCAAATAGAACAATACTGGAAATGATGACATCCGGCGCGTACGTATTCTGCCCATTAACAAGCAAATACCCAAGCCCCTGGGCCGCGCCCATGAGTTCGGCCGCCACAACAAACATCCATCCGAGACCGAGTCCGCTCCGCAGCCCGACTAAAAAAGAAGGGAGAGAAGCGGGTAAAATAATCCGGCGAATCAGTTCATAAGAAGTAAAGCCATAGATTTTGCCTACCTCAATGAGCCTGCGGTCAACACCTTTGATCCCGCTAACAATATTGAGGTAAACAGGGAAAAACACACCGACCGCGATTAACATCACTTTTGATAGTTCACCGATTCCCATCCAGAGAATAAACAGGGGAACCCAGGCCAGCGAAGGAATAGAGCGGAACGCCTGGATTAACGGGTCGAATAACTGCTCCAATCCGCGGTAAAAGCCAACGAGTGAACCTAAAATAATCGCCACGGCTGTCCCTAAAAGAAAGCCGATGATAATACGAAAAATCGTAATTACGATATGCCCCCACAGGCTCCCGTCCACCGCCATTGCCGCGATTGTTTGAACAATTTCCGATGGAGCAGGCAGGAGGTGGGGAGGGAATATCTCAAGTCTGCTTAGAATCTCCCAGCTTACAACTAGCAGAATTGGAAGCACTAACCCAAGCAAAAAAGCTTTTGCACCACTCGAAACGAAGTTCGCTTTTTTCAGCGGCTGCTGTTCATATCCTAATACGGAAGGAACCGCTTGCTTTTGTGCCTGTTCCTGCGCCATAATCTCTCCTCCTTTTATTTCACTACTTTTTTCGCGAAAGATGGGTTAACTAATTCTTCGATTGTTTTTTCCGTGTCAACTCCCGGTGCAATTACATTTGCCTTCTGAAGAACAACGGCCGCTTCGCGTAAAGCCGAACGCTGTGTATCACCCGGTACCGGGGACGTAAAATCATTTCGCGTCATTTCGATCCTGGCGATTTTTTCATTCAGATTCGCGGCTTTCGCAAGGATTTTTGTCGCTTCTTCCGGATTTTCCAAAGTCCACTTTCTTGCTTTTTCATAAAGAGCAATGACCTTTTCTACCTGTTCCGGATACTTTTTCGCAAAATCAGAGCGTACATTTAAAAAGCAATATGTATTAAAATCAGGGTTCCGATAGAATAAACGGGCACCGCTTTCTACTTCTATACGTGCCATATGCGGATCAAGGCCGGCCCAGGCATCAACCTGTCCGGTAGTCAGCGCTGCTGCACCATCACTGTGCTGCAGGTTGACAATTTGCACTTCTTCCTGTTTGATTTCCGCTTCATTCAACGAGCGAAGCAGGAAAATATACGGGTCTGTTCCTAGCGTTGCGGCTACTTTTTTTCCTTTTAAATCTTCTACATTTTGAATCGAGGAATTCTTCTGTGTCAGGAGCGCTGTCCACTCAGGTTTGGAAGCGATATAGATTCCTTCAATCGGCGCTTTTTTCGCTTTTGCAATCAGAGCCGCCCCGCCGGCAGTTGAGCCGAAATCCACACTGTTGCTATTAAGGAATTCCAGCGCCTTGTTGCTGCCCTGGCTCAACACGTATTCAACCGCAATCCCTTCTTTTTTGAATTCTTCTTCGGCCCAGCCTTTCTCTTTGAGTACAAGGCTAAGTGGAGAGTAATACGCATAATCAAGCCGGATTTTCTCTGGCTTTTGCTTTTCGCCACTAGCCTGCAGGGAGCAGCCCGCCGAAACAATGGTGAGTGAAAGAAACATGATAGCTGTTGCTAGTTGAATGATACTCCTCGTAAATTTTTTCATCTCTAATCTCCTTACTTTATGGTTTTTATGAAATAAAAAAGACCCTACACTTTCCCCAGGCTCACTTTTCCTGTGGAAATGTATGGGTCTTCCGGTCGTCCGGTCAGCATCCGTTTATTTCTCTATATATTTACATGCTGTTTGTTTGGTTTACTTTATTTTAATTCGATAATTCTTATGAGTCAACTATGATTTTTAGATTTCCCTTTTTCGATTTGAATTAAATCATAAGCCGTTACGATAGAGCGGGATACTGTTTCGATGCTTTGTCTATCACTCATCGCTTTCAAACGAAGCATTTGATATGCTTCGGCTAGAGAAATATTCTTCAATTCGGCAAGAATTTCTTTTGCCTTATCAATCACTTTTCGTTCTTTGAGTCTAATTTTTAGCTGATGAATTTCTTTTGTCATATCCATTCGCCGCCTCCAGTGAGATTGTCCCATCCGCAGTCCCCAGGTGATTTGTTCTGCCGTCATGGAATAAAAAAGTAAGCCGTCGAGTTTGGATATAACTTCTGCTTGCTCAACATGAAAGGGGGGATGTGATTGAAAAATCGAAAAAAACGGGACATTCGCTTCCTTTTTCGCTTTATTAATCCAATAAGGAAGCATATCTTCCTTACAGGCTAGAATTGCGCCGGCAAAAGAAGATAAATCATCCGGAAGATCATTGCTTACAATGACCTTCCGGATGATCGGACTTTTGTAAAGTTTTTCTATGAACTGAGCGTTATCATCTGTCATGCCGCTTTCCAAAAGGAGGAGTCGCTCAAATTCTATCTTTACAAGCTTCATACGCTACACGCTTTTCTGTATGAAAGATTCAGTTTGGAACCGTTTGGACGGAGAAGCATCGTCGGAAAGATGCTCAGGGTACCCGTAAGCCCCATGTTCGCTTAAGTCTAAACCAAGGATCTCTTCTTCCTCCGATACCCTGATACCGATCGTCGCTTTTAAGATGGCAATAACAATATACGAAACGACCGCTACATAAGCAAAGCAAGCAAGGACTCCTATCGCCTGTACCCCTAACTGATGAAGGCCGCCTCCATAAAATAATCCTTCTTTGCCGACACCAACAATTTCAACCAGACGCGGAGCGGCGAAGAATCCGGTTGACAGCGTACCCCAGACCCCGGCGATACCGTGTACAGAAACAGCGTAAATCGGATCGTCAATTCCTTTACGTTCTACGTAGATGGACATAAAGTAGGCTAACACACCGGCAATAGCTCCGATGACTACAGCAGCCCAGGCTTCCACGAATGCACAGGAAGCAGTGATAGCAACCAGACCGGCCAGAGTACCGTTAAGCATAGCAGTAATATCCGCTTTTCCGTTGTACATCCAGGAAGCAAGGAAAGCAAACACGGCGGCGGCGGCTGTCGCCAGTTGTGTTGTCATAGCTACGTGGCCGAATAAATCGCTGTTAACGCTTAAGGTACTTCCGGCATTAAATCCAAACCAGCCGACCCACAGAACAAATACGCCAAGTACCGTATACACTTGATTATGACCCGGCAGGAAATTCGCTTTTCCATCAGCGGTAAACTTTCCTAACCGAGGTTTCAACAGCATAGTAGCAACAAGTGCTGCCGTCGCCCCCGTTAAATGCACGACCGTAGAGCCTGCAAAGTCCTGTTTGCCGTGTTCCGCTAACCAGCCTCCGCCCCAAACCCAATGACCGATGACAGGATAAATAATGGCTGTAAACAAAATACCGAAGATAAGGTAAACGGATAATTTTGCACGTTCAGCAAAGCCGCCGCAAGCAATTGCCAGGGACACGCCCGCAAACGCAAACTGGAAAAAGAAATGAATAGATACCGGTATACCGGCTACATCATTAAATCCCTGTAATAGAAAACCGGTGAGACCAACCAAAGGATTGCCTTCGCCAAAAGCGATTCCGTATCCGATGGCCCAGAAAACGAGCGTGCTCAATCCAAAGGTAAAGACCGTTTTGCCTGCCACATGGCCTGCGTTTTTCATACGGGTAGAGCCTGCTTCAAGCAAAGCAAATCCCGGTTGCATAAAAATAACCAAAATGGCCGATACAACAATCCATAAAAAGTCAGCCGATTTTGCGACTTGCTCGACTTCCCCTGCCGCCCATGCAGTTTGTGGAAACAGACATAATAGTACTAAAATAGATAAATACCACATCTTCATGTTTGCATACACTCCTTTGTGTATTTTTTATAACATCATTGTTATATTCTTATCCTACTCTTTTCCTCTTTGGAATTTTATATTCATGTCAGGTTATCTTACATACTTTTACATTACTTTCAATCCAGTAAGTACTGTCTGTCCTCCTTTCACCTTCCGCTATTTCGAAAGCAAATAAAAAACTTCCCTATAGCGTAAAGTAAAGGGAAGTTTTTTATTTGCTTTCTTAATTGTTTGCATGTCCTGCTATTCTCTAGGATGAATCATGTTTTCAGGCCGCACAATCTTGTCAAACTGCTCTTCTGTAAGTAAATTTGTTTTAATGGCGGCTTCTTTTAGCGTTAAGCCTTCTTTATGGGCGAGTTTTGCGATGGTGGCGGCATTTTCATAACCGATATGAGGGTTTAAAGCTGTAACCAGCATGAGTGATCTCTCTACGTTGCGCTGGATTACCTCAAGATTCGGCTCTATACCAACCGCGCAATTATCTGTAAAGGAGACCATCGCATCGGCAAGCAGCCTTGCGGATTGAAGAAAATTGTAAATAATTACCGGCTTAAAAACATTCAGTTCAAAATTCCCCTGGCTGGCAGCAAACCCGATCGCGGCGTCATTCCCCATGACCTGGCAAGCGACCATCGTTAAGGCTTCACTTTGCGTTGGATTGACTTTGCCTGGCATGATGGAGCTTCCCGGTTCATTGGCCGGAATCGTAATTTCGCCGATCCCGGAACGCGGTCCGCTTGCCAGCCATCTTACATCATTCGCGATTTTCATCAGATCCGCTGCCAGAGCTTTCAAAGCCCCGTGTACATACACAATCTCATCATGGCTGGTTAAGGCATGAAACTTGTTTGGAGCGGAAATGAACGTTTTGCCCGTTAACCGGCTAATCTCTTCCGCTACCATTTCACCGAATTTAGGGTGGGCATTAATGCCGGTGCCTACCGCTGTTCCTCCAATGGCAAGCTCTCTTAGAGATTCGGCGCTCTCTCTAATCATTTTTTCGCTTTTTGCAAGCATCCCGTACCAACCGCTTATTTCCTGCCCCAATGTTAACGGGGTGGCATCCTGCAGATGGGTACGCCCGATTTTAATAATATCTTTAAATTCCTCAGATTTTTGATGAAGCACTTTCTTTAGTCTGGTGAGGGCGGGCAAGACCTGATCTTCGATCGCGAATAGACCGGCAATGTGCATGGCTGTAGGAAACGTATCATTTGAGCTTTGTGATTTGTTAACGTCATCGTTTGGATGGATCCGATGACTGCTTCCGCTTTCTTCCAATAACTGGTTCGCACGATTGGCAATCACTTCATTCACATTCATATTCGACTGGGTGCCACTTCCTGTCTGCCAGACGACAAGCGGGAAGTGTTCATTCCATTTCCCCTCTAAAATCTCATCTGCCGCTTTACTAATCGCATTGGCTTTATCCGATTCCAATTTACCAAGCTTTTGGTTTGTGATGGCCGCGCTTTTCTTTAATATGGCAAAGGCGCGGGTTACCTCTAGGGGCATTTTTTCTGTACCGATTTTAAAGTTTTGGCTGCTGCGCTGTGTCTGGGCTCCCCACAGCTTCTCTGCCGGTACGTTGATTTCGCCCAGTGTGTCCCTTTCGATTCTAAACTCCATGTTGCATCCTCCTTGACCATTCTCTAAAGTGATGTATGTATCAGACAATATTTATATATGGCATCCGTTGCGTAATGTTTATATTATGAGATTTTTATGGGAAAAGAATTCCTTTTAAACATGAAATAATCGGGTCCCCCTCTCTATTTGCAGTACCCGGTTCCCTTTCGACCTAAACAAAATCAATTAAATATACTATATTTTATCATAATCAAAATGGAAAGATAAACCAATAGAAACGGTTCTTATTTACCGGAAAACCACCATGGCGTCTCAGCCGCAACCCCGACATGAAAATCGTGGGAAAGGCGGCTGACTTTTGTGGTACGAAGGAAAAGAGAGAAGTGTATCAGCGTTGTTGTTTAACCCGCCTATCTTCATGCCATTTACTGTGCTGGATAGAGCGGGTTATTTTTTATCTTTATCATCTGAAAAACACGGTCCTTCATTTTGAAGTTATCTGTATACGAAGCGAAGGGGAAAGTTTTCGTTGAGGTATTATTATCTTTACATTATAATAATCAATTATTATATAATATCTATATTCAAATATTCAAATATAAAGAAGAAGGGATTTCAGTGCGTAATTTAGTAAGAAACCATATGTATACTTACTCATTTCAGCGGTTTCGCAAAGATTTGCTGTCCGGGATTATCGTGGGGATTATTGCGATCCCATTGGGGATGGCGTTTGCCATCGCTTCCGGAGTAAAGCCGGAGTACGGTCTGTATACAACGATTATTGCCGGAATTTTAATCTCCGTTTTCGGTGGTTCGAAGTATCAAATCGGCGGCCCGACCGGAGCTTTTATTCCCGTTCTTTTAAGCATTGTCATGCAGTATGGGTATGAGAACCTGCTGCTTGCAGGCTTTCTGGCAGGTCTGATGCTCATTCTCATGGGCGCGTTTAAACTCGGCTCCTTAATAAAGTTCATTCCCCGCCCTGTTACGATTGGATTTACTTCCGGAATTGCTGTTATTATATTTACGGGGCAAATCGCCAATTTTTTAGGCTTACGCGGCATTGAAAAACACGAGGATTTTCTGTCCAATGTAAAAGAGATACTCAGCCATCTAGACACCATCAATGTGTATAGCATTCTTACGTCCAGTATTTGCTTTCTTGTTATTTTATTGACACCAAAATATGTTCCGAGAGTGCCGGGTCCGCTGCTTGGCCTCCTTCTGTCCAGTTTTCTTGCGGCCCTTTTATTCTCAGGAAAAGTGGCTACAATCGGTTCAACGTTTGGCAGTATCCCAAACACACTGCCCGACTTCCACTTCCCTGACTTAACCTGGGAAAAGGTGCAACAGTTGCTTCCTGCCGCTTTTGTAATCGCCATGTTAGGCGGGATTGAATCCCTATTGTCTGCAGTGGTAGCGGATGGAATGACCGGAAGCAGGCACAACAGTAACCGGGAACTAATCGGACAGGGAATCGCAAACATGATAACGCCGTTATTTGGAGGAATTCCCGCCACAGGAGCTATTGCCAGGACAGCGACTAACATTAAGAACGGCGCGACTTCTCCTGTCGCCGGGGTGATTCACGGGCTGGTAGTGCTGTCCGTTTTATTGCTGCTGGCTCCGTACGCTTCTGTTATTCCATTGGCCAGCATGGCACCGATTTTGATGGTGGTGGCGTGGAATATGAGTGAAAGAAAAGAGTTTGCGCATATTTTGAAGACAAAGACAAGTGATTCCGTTGTTTTAGTGCTGACTTTTCTCCTTACTGTATTTACAAATCTTACCACAGCAGTAGAAATTGGCCTTATACTGGCGGCTCTCCTTTTTGTGAAGAGAATGAGCGAAGTTCTTACAGTTGCAAAAGTACTTCCGGATCCGGAGGATAAACACAACAAAGTTCGCCCTCATATCGTTAACAGCGGCCGCGATTGTCCGCAAATTAGCATGTATACAATAGAAGGCCCTCTTTTTTTCGGAGCAGCTCAAATGTTTGAGAAAACACTGATAGACACGATTCACCAACGCCCTTCCATTCTCATTTTGCGAATGGGCAGGGTCCCCTATATGGATACAACGGGTGAATCCAACCTTACCAGTATTGTCCGCCATTTTCAGAAGAATGGCGGCACGATTTTGATTTCGGGGATTCAAAGCCAGCCGGAAAATGTTTTGAAAAAAACCGGATTATATGATGAAATTGGTCAAGAACACTTTTTTAAACGTACGGGCGACGCGATTACCTTTGCACTTGCCCGGCTTGAACCAAATCGCTGTCTGGGATGTAAACACTATGCGTTCCGGGAGTGTTCGAAGATGTCCAGCTTATACGAGGTGGCAGGAGAAGCATCCCGGTGAAAGCACAGCCTTCCTGGATAACCGGCAAAATGGAGGAAAATTATGAATTTGGAGTTGCAGCAATTTAAAGCAGACTTTTTCAAGGCGCTCTCGCATCCTTTACGGATACGCATTCTGGAACTGCTGGCCGAAGGAGATAAGAATGTGAATGAACTTCAAACCATTATCGGTGCGGAAGGCTCAGCTGTTTCACAGCAATTAAGCGTTTTACGGTCAAAAAATATTGTAGTGGGAACGAAGGAAGGAAATCGCGTAATCTACTCCCTCCGCGATCCTATGATTATTGATTTACTGCATATTGCGCGACAAATCTTTAATAATCATCTAATTGACGCTATCACTATGCTTGATAAATTCAATGACGATAAAGAAAGCAATATGGAAGAATAAGAGTGAAATACTTCCTGAGAATTAGAAAGCTTAGCCGATGAAAGGGTACAATCTTCATCGGCTGTTTTTTATTTTTAAACAATCTCAAAAATTCCTGGTAATATTAAGTATATAGGCCGAATTTTTATATACGAATCGGGAGGACGAGAAAAAATGAAAAAGTCGAAAATAATCCTGGCAAGCCTTCTCTTAGCATCCGCATTAGGCAGCTCATCAGCGTTCGCTTCCCCAGCATTGACAATTCAAATAAACGGATCCGTTGCCGCTCCCCCCGGTGTACATACGGCGAAGGGCCAAGTCATGGTTCCTATTCGCTGGGCCGCCGAGCAGCTCGGAGCCCGTTCAGTTGAGTGGGACCCAAAAACCCAAACCGTTTCCATTGAAACAAATGAAGCTTATGATGCATTTGAAAAACTATCCTCATATGTTCAAGGACTAACGAGCCAGAATCGCCGGAAGGAAGACGAAATATGGCCTCTTCCCGAAAACGCCAAAAAAATTGCAGTCCCGCATCTCCCTCTTCGCCCGTTAACGCTTAATCTTGAAAATCAGCCTTTTGAAAAGAAGAAACCAATCACTCTTTCCGTCAATCATCAGCCTTATGCCGTTTATGATATAGAAATTCATAATGGACATATCTATGTTCTTGCAGATTGGATACAACAAGTATTCAAAGCGGAAGTTACATATGATAAGATGGCAAATAAACTTTCTATCGAATCTCCCAATCGGGACGAGATTGAAACGCAAATCAAAATGATTGAAGAAGCGCTTATTCCCGCTACCCCGGAAGAAGCAATGAAACTATGGGGACGCGGGGAACAAACCCGGAGCGGTGCCCTGCAATATGCGGCGCTCTCACCCGAGCTTCGCAAAAAAGCGATGGAACGCGTAAAAAATTACGGCTGGGTTACCGGCGGCTCAAGTCCATGGGTCGGACCGATTACCGTAAAAGAAGAAAAGAAGCTCAGTGATACGGCTGTAGAATATACGGTTACCTATCCTGAAATTACTTCAAGCGGGTCCACGACAGGGCTCGAGAAATTTATTGTCGAAAAACGTACGGTAAATGGCAAGGAAGGATGGTTTATTACGGAATTACTATTAGCAAGTTCGTATTATAGTATCATTCCGGCAGATCCTGCGAACCATGCCAGCTCTTTATATGACAATTTATGACTGAAATAAAGAATTTTGTAGACAAAAAAACTATATGCATTACATCTGACATTTTTACGTAGGCAGGATGGTGCGAATTTGCTGTGTAAAAAGAAAGTAGTCCATGTTTTTGAGCACGGGCTACACAGGCGCTTTATCAAGGTGAAACAGCGAAATGAACGCTCCAATCTGAAAAATCAACGTCTTTTCTTATAAAGGATGAGTAAGGAAACACCCAGCTGGTAACAAATCCCGTCCGCGGCGGAATGTCGCTCCACTCCTTTAAATGAAATACATGGCGTGCCACCGTTTCGCCGGAAGCGTCGCGCAGATGAAGCGGAATGCTTTCTAATCCGATGGATGCGTTCAGCCCGTTGCGGAACATGCCGATAACACGTACCCCCATCATATCTTTTTCAAGTTCCAGACCGTGAACGGATATCTGGTTTTCGTCGATGGGCGGCAGCGCATCCTGGAAGAACGCAAAAGTATAGCGTCGATCCAAACCGATGAATTCTTCAAGCTCAGGGTCGACTTTCAGCGAGAGAGGCATAGTATTTTCACCGGTTCTTCTAAGCTCTTCTCCACTGCTTTCTGCAATGAAAGTTTTGAGGTGAGATTTCATAGATAATCCCCTTTCGAAAGTATAACATAAGGAAAGAGGAGGCCGTAGCGGGTCTCCTCTTTATCTTTTATTGCCAGATTTTATCTGGATACATTTACCGTTCCGCTTGCAAGCGCGTTTCCGGCTCTATCTTTAATTTCTATTTCGTTATTGCCTGCACCGGTTCCTTGTACTTCCACTTGTACATTTTGGCCGACGTTCACTCCGTTTGCGAGTTCCAGTGTAATGATAGTATCACCTTTGGTTCCATCAATAACCTGCTTTACGGTTTGTTTTATACCATTTACCGTAACAACAAAGTCGTCCGTATCAATCGCGGTACCATCCTCTGTTGCCGGCAAGTCCTCAGCCAGATTTTCGCTGAATGTCAGACGGATTTTGCTGCTGTTGTTAGAGATAACATCCTGAAACTGGGCTGCTGTCAGCGTTGGATTCGTGTTATCCTCAAGCTCAATCTGGAAGTGTGTGGCTGCATCGCTTGCCAGAGATTTGCCGCTCTGGCTGCGCACACCCTGACCGATTGCAAGCTGCTTCTCTGTTCTCTTTGCAACGGATCCTGCCGGCAGCTTAATTTGCACAGTTTTGCGGTCACCGACGAAGTCGATAGTGGTTCCGCTCGGCAGCGGCTGATTATCAAGCGTATAGTTTGCCGCATTCGTTGCGCTGTCGCCCATATCTTCGCTGTATTTCAGTTCAATTACGTTACCGGTCAGCACTTGCGGCTTTGCTACCGTTAGTGCATCCGTGTTCGTGCTTGCTGTAGCTGTTGTGCTAAGCTCACTGTTCTTGGCTGAACCTTCCTGACTCGTAACAGCTCCGGCGGCAAAGTTTACGTTATACGTACCGGCTGTTACAGAGGAAAGCGTGATGTCTACCGTATCTTTTGCACTTGCATTTACTTTCGCGTCTTGAACCGGCATAATCACATTGTCTTTTCGTACCGTAATTTTGTTCTTATCTACACTTGCGAGTTCTTTATCGAATTTGATAGAAATCGTTCTATTGTCCACATTGACTTTGTTCAGTGCAGTGCTTACGACCGTAGGTGCGCCGCTCTGCTCGGTAAGCGTTACAGTGCCGTTGTATTCGGAGCCGATGAAGCCTGCGGCATCACGCATGTTTTTCACATTTACGGACAGCTGTACCGATGTTTCGTTGTTGCCGTACAGCGGATTGTTAGTCGGATCATTCGACGATACAGTAACATTGTATACGGTCTTGTCTTTTGCATCCTGTACCGCGTCCGCTTTCAGTACAAGCGAACCTTTCTTCACGGAAATGGTCGGTGCTGCTGCCAGTTCTTCGCTGAATTTTACTTTGAATGTATTTTTGCCGGTTGCGGTCAAGCTCGATACGGTCGGAGCGGAAGAATCAGCTTCTACCGTGTAAGAAAGCGAAGCGATGTTTAGCGTGTTCGGCTTGCCTGCGAGCGTATCCGCTACATTGTATACCGTAACGGTGTGGTTACCCGTTTGCTTGAGTTCATCGTTTAGTCCACCCACAGTAACGGAGTAGTCGCCGGCTTCTGTCGCAGGAGTCACCTTGGTTGTGTCGCCGTTTGCCACAACGGTATCGTCTACTTTCACCGTCATCGTATCCTGCACCGGTTCGTTAAATGTTAGCTTCAGTCTGCCGTCGGTCATCATTTCGGCTTTTTGCAGCTTCGGTGCTTCCTTATCGAAGAACAGCTTCGCCGTACCTTCGAATTTTTGCATTACGTTATAGTTCGTATCTTTTACATTCGCTACATCCACTCTGTAAGCGGCATCGTTTGCCAGCGGTGCGGCAAGACGAAGAATTACGCTTTTCTTGTCATCAGACAGTTTGGCTTCTCTCGGATGGCTGCCGTTCTGCAGCGTATAATTCCCTTCATCTTCAGCCGTACTCTTGTCGGCTTCCTTGTTGAAGATGACTTTGATTTCAGAAGGATTAAGCGCAGTGACGTCTTCTACCATCAGATACTTGGAAGCGACAGTAAACGCTTCTGCCGATTTTGCAGCACCACCGCGGTAAGCGACGGAGATGACAACAGATTGTTTCTCCTCTTTTTCTTCAACGGTTGGAATCTTAAAGGAAACTGATTTTTTGTCTTCGCTTAATGTAATATCAGATGGTGTAATTTCCATCGGCGAAGAGCCGTTGACTGCTTGCGTTACTTCCAAATCGGCCGCCTGTGGTGCCGCTGTCAGCGCTTTGTCGAACATTACGGTTACCGTACCGTTTGTCGCTGTTACACTTTGCACACTTACAGTACCAAACAATTCATTCGCTTTCTGTACGAATGTTTCGCCTTTGAAGTACAGGTCGTATGTCAGCTTAGCCAACTGTGCACGGTCGGCGTTTTGCTTCGGTCCGAATGTGTTATCCGGGAAGCCGTGAATGAAGCCGATTTTCGCCGCCAGTGCAACGTGCTTTTTCGCATACTCAGAAATAGAAGCAGCATCTTTAAATGTCAGCTCAAGACCCTGCGCTTCTTTGGCCACCGGTTCAAGACCGAGCGCACGTACATAGAATACCGCGAGCTGTTCACGGGTAACTTTTAGATTGGATCCGTATGTATTGGCATCCATACCGGCTGCAATGCCTGCTTTAACGAGAGCGCCCACATACGGCTTGGCCCAGTCCGGTACATCTTTGAATTTTGCGGCGGCGGCAGCGTCAAGTTCCAAATCCAATGCGCGGGTCAGCGCAACCGCGATTTCAGCGCGGGTCAGCGTCTTGGCAGGCTCGTATTTGCCGTTGCCCATGCCGCTTAATACGTCTTTATCTACGAGGGCCTGGATATATGTTTTGGCCCAGCTTTTTTGAATATCGGTCAGTTGTTCGGCAGATGCCGGGGCTGCCACCGGAACCGCCATAGCTGTCGCTAATAGTGCAGGTACGATTTTCTTCTTGGACATATACATTCTCCTCCTTAAAAACCGTAGTTGTATATGGCTGAGATGTTGTTGTGGGAAGACAAGGAGCCGCGCAATATGCTGCATTGGCGGCTTTGTATGACCATGATGTAATTAACATCCGGTTTTTCTTCCTTTCATTACGATTAGACACGTAACGCTCAGAAAAGTTTTCTATTTTAGTTAAAGATGATAGGTTTTTCCTACAGTTAGTTAGAAAATGTAAGAACCACAGAGAAAATTAGTGAATATCGAACGATGAAAATAAGCCCCGGTTTTTAAACCGCTGGCTTATTTCGATAATATCCAGCATTCATGAACAGCTTGGCGTTTACAAAATTTGTTGACGAAAGTGTAATTAGTGTATATATTATATATATACACTATGAACAAAAGGCGTAGCGAAAGGAGAATGCATGAATATCATCATTTCAAATACATCGAAAGAGCCGATTTATCAGCAAATCAAGAATCAAATGAAACAAAGCATTCTCAAGGGGGAATTGGAAGAGGGCGATGCCCTGCCATCCATCCGCCAACTGGCCAAAGATTTACAGATCAGCGTAATTACGACCAAACGAGCGTATGAGGACCTTGAGAAAGAAGGTTTTATTGTCTCCGTCGTCGGTAAAGGCTCCTTCGTGGCCGGACAAAACAAAGATTTTCTGCGGGAAAAACGCCTGAAAGCCATCGAGGAAAAACTGGCGGAAGTCGTAGGTGAAAGCAAATTGGTTGGCATAAGTCTTGAGGAGTTGGGAGAAATGCTTGAACTGCTTTACAAGGAGGAAATATGATGGAGAACATCGTAGAAATGAAAGGCGTAAATAAGCGCTACAAGGATTTCGCGCTGCAGGATGTATCGTTTTCGATTAAGAAGGGCTATATTACCGGATTTATTGGACCGAACGGCGCCGGCAAAAGCACTACGATTAAGCTTTTGATGAATCTAATTAAGCGGGATTCAGGAGACATTTTCGTGTTCGGTCTTGATAACATTGCACGCGAAAAAGAAATTAAAGAGCGCATCGGCTTCGTTTATGATGAGAGTTATTTTTATGAAGAGTTGACCATCCGGGAGATGAAACGGATTATCGCTCCGCTTTACCGCCGCTGGGACGATCTTGCGTTTCAGCGCTATATCGACAGTTTCGAGCTGCCCACCCGCAGAAAGATTAAACATTTATCCAAGGGGATGAAGATGAAGTTCTCTCTTGCTGTCGCCCTCTCCCACCATGCTGATCTGATTATTATGGACGAACCGACCTCCGGACTTGATCCGGTGTTTCGCCGCGAAATTCTCGATATTCTCGCCGATATCATTCAGGATGAGGAAAAGGCGGTCTTCTTCTCGACCCATATTACAACCGATCTGGATCGCATCGCCGACTACATTACATTTATTGACCGTGGACGCATTGTATTCAACAGCCCGAAAGACGAAATCCTTGAGCAGTATGGCATTGTGCGAGGGGCGAAGGAATTGCTGGATGCGGATACGCGGAAAGAATTTATCGGGCTCCGCGAGACGGCGGTCGGGTTTGAAGGACTGACGAGCAATGTGCAGATGGCTGAGGAACTGTTCGGAGACGAGGCGCTGATTGAGACACCCTCATTAGAAGACATTATGTTTTACACGGTAAGGGGGAGACGCCATGCGTAGTTTACTGATGAAGGATATAATCATTCAAAAGAAAATGTTTGTCATTTCCCTGATTTATCTGGCCGTGCTGTTTTTTTTACAGGGTATCTATGGAGTGTATATTTCTTATGGTTTTATTGCGTTTGTCGGTGGCTTTTTCTTTATTGTAACCGCCAACGGATTTGATGATAAAAGCAAGACAGACATTTTACTGAATAGTTTTCCGCTGGTACGGCGGCAAATCGTATCAGCGAAATATCTCTCTTCCTTTCTATTCATTTTAATCTCAGCCGGAATGGTAGCGGGCATTAACGTGCTGCTGTACTTAACGTTAGGCGCGGATCGAGTACGCCCCATTGGTTTGTTTGAGCTTGGGGTGGCAGCTATTGCAGTGATGCATTTCGTGTCGTTTTATTTCCCGCTGTATTACCGGTTCGGTGCGCAATATGTACGGGTGGCCATCTTTCTCCTTGGATTTGCTATTTTCTTTGCCATTAATTTTCTGGATACGTATATGGAAGGATTCGTTTCTTTACTCAATATAATCAGAGAACTGTCAGCGGAACAGATGATGCTGCTAGCGTTTGCTGAGGCGGCGGTACTGATGCTGGTTTCGTGGCTGGCTTCGTTGCGAATTTACGCTAAGAAAGAATTCTAGGAGATTGCGGGCGAAGGTAAGCATACGATGGAATCATTGCATATAAAAACCGCCAGTTTATTCAAAGAAGCTGGCGGTTTTTATGATGGAACGATTATTAAATTAACAAATTAAACAGCGATGGATTATGGTTAATTTCCATACAGTCAATATTGTGCTGCCGCATTCTCTCCATGAGCGGCTGGTAGTCCTCCGGCTTCTTCAGCTCGATGCCGACGAGTGCGGGGCCATTATCTTTGTTGTTTTTCTTCGTGTATTCGAAACGGGTAATATCATCGTTCGGACCGAGCACATTGTCGAGAAACTCACGCAGAGCACCGGCGCGCTGCGGAAAATTGATAATAAAGTAGTGCTTCAAACCTTCATAGATGAGTGAACGTTCTTTAATTTCCTGCATACGGTCGATATCATTGTTGCCTCCGCTGATGACGCAGACGACGTTTTTGCCTTGAATTTGATCTTTATAAAATTCCAGCGCGGCGATAGACAGTGCGCCTGCCGGTTCCGCGACAATCGCGTTCTGGTTGTAGAGGTTAAGAATCGTCGTGCACACCTTCCCCTCCGGCACCAGGACAATGTCGTCGAGTACGGTACGGCAGATGTCCAGCGTCAACTCTCCTGCCTGCTTGACTGCTGCCCCATCCACGAATTTCTCAATGTTGGCCAGCATAACCGGTTTGTTTTGCTTCAGCGCTTCCCTCATGCAGGGCGCACCCTCCGGCTCAACGCCGATAATCTTTGTCGAAGAAGAGATGCTTTTTAAGTACGTGCCGACGCCCGAGGCAAGCCCGCCTCCACCAATGCCGACAAATACATAATCGATGTTTTCCGTCATCTCCTCCATAATCTCCATGCCGACCGTGCCCTGGCCGGCGATAATTTTCGGATCGTCGAACGGATGAACGAATGTCATGCCGTGTGCTTCTGTATATTTCATCGCTTCCGCGAACGAATCGTCGAATGTATCGCCTACCAACACCACTTCCACCGCGTCGCCGCCGAACAATTTGACTTGAGAAACCTTTTGACGCGGGGTCGTCGCCGGCATGAAAATCGTGCCGCGAATACCGAGCGATTGGCAGGAAAATGCAACCCCCTGCGCGTGGTTCCCTGCGCTGGCGCACACGACGCCCTGCGCGAGTTCTTCTTCCGACAAGCTGCGGATGAGATTATAGGCGCCGCGAAGTTTAAACGAACGGACCACCTGCAAATCTTCCCGCTTGATGTAGACGTTACAGCCCAACTGTTCCGATAGAATCCGGTTTTTCTGCAGGGGTGTTTTATAGACGACATCTTTTAATGTGTGATGAGCTACCAGGATGTCTTCTACGGTTACTTTCGCTGCAGTTTTATTCATATTCGTTTTCCCCCTAAGTCCTGCGAGTTTGCTCCTGGATGTTCTTTCTTCTTTTTATTTTCCGCTAGATTAAGAATAAGAAAAATTATAGATATTCACAACATATCTGTCAATTTCAAAGCTATATTAGTGAAAAGAAACAGAAAGGAATCAGCGGGCAGCATGCTATAATAAGAAAAACCGACTGCTCTGCAAGAACAGTCGGCTGCTTTTCTCTATTGATTTGCATGTGCAGGGGCTGGCATCGCCATATTGGGATATGGATTCACCGGCTGGTTGGGATATGGTATCATCTGCTGGGCTGGATACATAGAAGAAGGCATAGCGGTGTACGGCATCATGGGTTGATTCATCTGTATTTCGCCTTCTTCCATGTACATCTTCTGACAGTACATTTTATCCATTCGAGGTACATATACCGTTTCACGCGGGCGCAGTGCGGCGGGATTTTGAATGTGCTGGTTCATAGCTTCCAGCACCGGCTGAGGAACGTTATATTTTTTGGCCAATTTCCTCATTGTGTCGCCTTCGCCGCATGTATGTGTATAATACATTCCGTCCCGATCCTCTTCTCCCCGGAAAAACGGGAAAAAGAACGGGAAAAAGAAAAAGAACGGAAATAAGCGACGGCGCGGAAAGAAGAAGGGGCTACCAAAGAAAAATTGACGGTCCATACAATCTCCTCCATTGCATATATAGTCGTTTACCTATGCCTAGTGTATGCCAGCAATTTTTTGGGGTTCATGGCAAACGGGAAGATGGGCTTAGACATTAAAACAATCATGCAATGTTCAGGGTCGTGATCGATTTTGCGGTTGTTATTTTTCCCCTAGAGGTTATACTGAAGAAAAAGATAGATAGAGGAAAGGATTGGAGAAATGGCAAGCACTCATGTTTTTACAAGAAAAGAAGAAGTCGCCAACGCGATTACCCACGGAATCGGTGCCCTGTTCAGCATCGCCGCTCTCGTATGGCTGCTGGTTGCCGCCAGCGAGTCCGGGACCGCCTGGCATGTCGTAAGCTTCGCCATATACGGGGTGACGATGCTGCTGCTGTATCTCTCTTCTACCCTGGTGCACAGTTTTCCTCCGGGCAAAGTCAAAGACATTTTCGAAATTTGTGACCATGCTTCGATTTACTTGTTTATAGCCGGGACCTATACTCCATTTTTGTTTCTTGTGATTAAAGGGGCGCTCGGCTGGACGTTGTTCGGCGTTGTCTGGGGCATGGCGCTGGCAGGCGTCATCTTTAAAATGTTTTTTACCAAGAAATTTATGTACCTGTCAACCGTCCTGTATATTGTGATGGGCTGGCTGATCGTGCTTGCATGGCAGCCTTTGGTCGCGGGACTTCCCTTCGGCGGTATGGTGCTGCTGGTTGTCGGAGGCGTATTGTATACGCTCGGTACCGTCTTTTATATGTGGCGGGGATTTCCGTTTCATCATGCGGTATGGCATACATTTGTACTGGCAGGCACGGCCGCCCACTTTTTCGGTGTATTTTTCTATTTGCTGCCGCTTCGATAACCGCAGGCGTGTGAACTGGAGCTTCTTTTCCTTCGTACCGCAAAAGCAAGCCACCCTTCCCCACGATTTTCATGTCGGGGTCGCGGCTGAGACGCCATGGGGGGTTTCTATACGTTAACCACTACGCGACTTACACATAACAGGCCCCCGGTCCAAATGCGGCTCGGGGGCTTTCTCGTTCAACCGTATAGTTCGGGACGTCGCTCTTCCAGATAGTTGTAGGCAGTTTTGCTTTTTTCGATGTCCGCAAGATCGATTTGCACGGTGCGGACTTCCCGTTCGCTGTCCGCGCATTCCAGCACAATCTTCCCCTCCGGGTCGACGACAACGCTCTGTCCCCGGTAGACGAATGACTTATGGGCGCCGATGCGGTTGCAGTAGGCGACAAACATATGGTTTTCCATGGCACGAGCCATAGTGAAAGTTCGGTGCGGGACCTCATACGGCGACATGTTGGCGCTTGGCACAAGCAGCATGTGAATTCCCCGTGCGGCCAGCGCTCGCGCCGCCTCCGGAAATTCGATATCAAAGCACACCAGCAGCCCGATCTTCGCTCCATCCACTTCCACATGCACCAGTTCATCTCCCGGTTTTGTCACCTTTTTCTCTCCGGCAAACAGATGCGTCTTTCGATAATACGCAAGCGGAGTCCCGTCTTTTCGGAGAAAACAGGTCGTATTGTATACTGCATCACCCTCGCCAAGCTCCGGGAACGAGTAGACGAGGTACAGAGGAAAAGCCGAGAGTTTTCGCTGGATCCGGCTTAGGCTTTCGCCATTGCGGGACTCGGCCAGCTTGCGCAGCGTTTCCCTGTGGACGAAACCGGTCAGTATGATTTCAGGAAGTACGAGAATATCGGCTCCCTGTGTGTATGCTTCCTCGATCGCCTGCTCTATTTCCCGCAGGTTGGCTTCTTTATCCCCTTCCCTGCACGGAAGCTGCGCCAGCGCAATGTTCCAGGTCTGTTTCATCAATCTCTCTCCCTGCTCTATTCATTTCTTCTTTAAACGTTCGAATTCTTCCTGAAGAGTCATCTCTTCCACCCACATACCGATCCAATGTATACAAGTTCGTTGTGTAGCTTTATGGACTGGCTCTGCGCAAAAATTTAAAATATACGAAAACAAGCAGGATGAGCAAGGATCCAAGCAGAAGAAGATACGGTTTATAGTGTCCCATATAGTACTCAAATACGGTCCACTTCTTCCCCAGCTTCCAGCCCAGCGTGATAAAGGTAAAGACCCAGAACAGGCCGCCTGAATACGCATACAGCGCAAATCTGCGGAAAGGAAGCCGTGCCATACCAGCCAGGTATGGCGTCAGATGCCGGGCGCCCGGAATGAAATAGCCGATAAACAGCAGAAAAGCGCCGAATTTATAAAACAGCCGCTGGGTATACCGAATCTTTTTTCTTCTGATGCCGAACTTCGGACCGAACTTTAGCAGAAAAGGCAGACCGAGCTTGCGGCCCAGAACATAGTTAACGGTCATTCCGCTTATAGAGCCGAAAAGGGCGCACAATAGCGCCGGCATGTATTCCATTCTTCCCGTTGCTATGGTGTATCCGACAAACGTCATCAAAAGCTCATCCGGAATCGGCAGGCCCACAATGCCGCCGACTAAAGCCAGAAAAATGCCGAGGTACCCGAAATGGCCAAGCCATTCGCTAAGTTGATGTTCCATAGAATCCCCTTTTATTTCTCTATTGTCAGTTCCCACATTCTTTCTCTTCCCACACTTAAGCGTATCACAGTGGAATGGCAAAAATCCAATCATTCCTTTGTGACATGACATTGACGATGAAAAAAAAGAAACGTATCGTGGAAAGAAAAGGGAAAGGAAGGAACGTATGATTGCAAATTATTATATCCTCGGCAGTAAAACCAGGCGCCCGGCAAGTAACCGGACAATCTTTACCGACGGAGCGCCCGATGCCACTTTTCGTTCCGATATGGACTTAGAGCTCAGCCACTGGATTCCCAACCGGACGCCCGGTGTGTATAAGGCCGATACGTCAACAGAAATCTGCATGAACTTTCTCAGCCGAAACGATACAAACGACTGGGATCTTGCCGTTAACAATCATGTGGATGTGGATGGCGTACTGGCCGTATTTACTCTGGTACATAGCAAACAAGCGCTGGAGCACCGCAATACGATTGTACAGGCTGCGGAGATGGGCGATTTCTCCGGCTGGGGAGATCTGAAGGCCCAGCGCCTATACCAGGGACTAACGCTCCTCATGGATGATTTAAAAGCGAGCGGAACGGATACGCAGCAGGTATATGAAGCGTGCTTCGAGCGGGCGTTTTCGCTGCTGGAGGGTGCAGAAGACGATCCGCGCATCATGAAGGGCATAGAAGCATTGCAAAGCTCCGTAGCACGGATTGATGCAGGTCATATTATTCGACATGAGATACACAGTCGCTTTGTGCATTACCACATCCCTGCCGCTTTGGCTGAGAAATCGCTTACAAAAGCGTTAAAGGTGCCGGCTTTCAATGAAGCGCTGCAGGACGATATGTGGCTCCATCCGCAGGCGCGAAATCGCCTGGACCAAGAAAAAGTCCAATTGATTTCCGTGGAGACGCCTGACGGATGGTACTATGACTTGTGGTATCCGGGCTACATGTGGGCGGATACTCCTCATTCATGGCGAGCTCCCGGGTTTGTGTTTAACGGAAGCACGAATGGCTACCTGTATGGATATGCTCCGCTGGAGGAAGCGGTGCAGACGCTGCGGCAGGATGAACCTGCGAACGGGGGCTGGACGCTGGCGAAGGAGCTTTCCCCTTTTTCAAGCGTGAAGGGGCGAAACTTCCCGGTGGTACTTTCGTTTCTTTCGGAAGATTATGAGCCTATGGCGAGTCAATTGGCTCCGGACAGGGTAGCGATGATCTTATCCCGGGCATTTTAAAGACCCGAAGGCTTTCCCCTCGGGTCTTTCGTATACAGAAATTAAACATCCTTACCGGGCCGTGTCGCGCGGCGGGAAAGAAAATACGATTTTGCGGCCGTCTTCCGTGATGGCTTCCACGTTAATGTACGTTTTGCTCGGTGCTCGCAGTTGATCGCCAGTTATCCGGTAACGACCTCCACCAAGATCGAACGCCCGGTTTGTTGCGCTATATTCCGGCGGCTCTGCGAACTGTACATACACTTCTCTAAACTTCGGGGCATTTTCAAACCGAATGTCTACGTCATTAAAGCCGGAGACAAATGGAGAAATGCTAGTATACGCCGTAATGCCGTGTTTGGTCACCTTCACGGGCACGCCGCCTGCTTCCGAGGCGAACGGCACAAAATTAATCAATGCGGACGCTACGAGCAACGTCACAATTCCAAGCCCGATTTCCCATTTGATTCTGTGGACAAACCAGCCTGTGCTTTTTTCGGTCCCTTTTTTCACATAGCGCATTTGCAAGTAGCCAAGCAGCACGATGATAAGGACCAGCCCTGCTTTCGTCACTACCGAAGCGCCCCACACGCTGCGGATGAAATCGTTCCAGGACGGAACGTAATCTACTGTCATCGCAATACCGGTCAGAATGACAAGCGCGATGCTGATGAGCGCCCAGCGTGAGAACTCGGCGCCTTTTTCTTTATACCATTTCCATTTTTCTTCTTTCGGTGCTAGCACCACCAGCGCGAACAGACCGCCGAACCAGATGGACAACGCGAACAGATGAATCGTATTCATTATAATGGCCAGCCCGCCGCCGTATTCGGATGAATACGAATGTCCGACAAGCGAGTTCAGCGCCAGCATCACCGCGAGAAACGGCAGGGTCCAACGCGTAAGCGTAATGGCGAAAATCAGCATGAACACAAGAGATTGCACAAGCGGTACCCATCCGATGCGCAGCGTCGCCAGCTCACCAAGAGAAATTTCGGGCAGCGTGGCTTTTCTGACTAAGAACAGTACGAGCGTCGCGGTTGCCGTTAAAAAGTAAATCGGAACCTGCCAGTATTGCCAGCGTTTTTGCGCTTCTTTACTTCGGGCAATAAATTGGACGAATAACGTGCCTCCGAACGACAGGGCCATGCCAAAGAATGCCAGCCAGTTCGGCAGTGTTTCCCGGCTTAGCTGCTCGATCAAGTCTACTCCCCCGCTTTTCAGTGGCGGAGACATTTCCTGCACAGCGAAGTAAATTTGACCCTCCATCTCTTTTTTGTCAGATGTCGGCGTCTTGGCGCTCCATTCTACTCCATACGTTCCGGGCGGTAACGCTTTAACCGGCGTAAGTATCATCTGGCGAGGGTTGTTTGGATCGGTTTTAATCTTACCGTTGCTGTATTCTTTGTTTCGATTGTCGAAAATGGAGGCGTATTCGACCTGTACCGGTTCCGTAAACGTTAGCCGTACTTCTTTAGGGGAAGCGGACAGCAGCGTTCCGTCTCTCGGTGAGGTTTCTGCAAGCTTATACTCTTTTTTCACGGGTGCTGCCGGCTGCTTCGGCTTCTTTACTTCGAATTGAAATGTCTGGGACAGAATGTGCCCGTCCTGCGCGATGACTTTGCTTTTGACAGTATAAACGCCCGCCGGGATATCTGAAACAAGCGGGATGATGACCCGTCGCTTGTTTTTCGGGTCGGCTATCGCTTTTCCCTGTACATTCCGGCCATCCTGGCTCGTTACCGTATTGGTCTTGGCAGGCACATCGACCGGTTGCTTATACCAGATTTCCACCTGTTTCGGTGGCGTTTCAAGCACCGCTCCTTTTTCAGGTATGGTTTTCTCCAATTTAGAGTGCGCCATCGCGGGCGAAGTCCAAAGGAAAAGCCCGGCGATGCTTGCCGCAAGCAAATAGATGAAAAGAATAGGGTATTCCCTTTTTTTTGCTGCAAACATAGTTCTCTCCTTATTGTTTATCTGTTTCACTTCGTTCCGGCTCGTTTACCAGTATTAAAATGCTGTTTATGACACTTATTCATTATAACGATAATTTGTGTGCAATTTGTGTAGAAAATTCGAAGTCTGCGTGACAGATACGAAGCATAAAAAAAGAACCTTCCCGCTGAAAGCGGAAAAAGGCTCCGTGTAAATTTTACCTTAAATGACTGACGATATCCCGGTAATCGACGCGAATGTCGCCCCAAAAGGAGGTATTGTCTTTTACTTCAATGTCGAGTTCTTCATAGATTTCAAGCAGCATGCCGCACAATTGGTACTTCCGGTTTTTATCTGTCTCATTTTTGATATGCGACAGCAGGCGTTGGGCTTCCTCGCGCATCATATGGTGAAAATCAGCGCCTGTTGATGTCCCCATATAAATCCACTCCTGTTTTCTTTGTTCTAGTTCAGATTAACAACCCCATAGAATCACAAAATTTCGACAACCTTTACGACTTCCATTGTACTATCATAATTTAAAAAAATAAATACTGTTATATAACTAAATGCGCTATTCTTGCAAAATATTTTCCCCTTATTTCAGTTTGGCTATCCGTTCTTCCAGGCTTGCCCGCCAGCTGGCTGACAGTTCCGGCACGTCAAGAATGGTTTTTATAGCTTCTATGTTATTTTTATCATGATACTTGATTTGGTTTGCGAAGGTGACTGTGATGCCTGCGGAGTGTTTTTCCAGCCGGTGCAGCGGACCGGCAGCGGATACCCACCCTTCTTTAAGGACCCGGAAATAAAAGCCGGTGAACCCGGTTTGCTGGATGCGCAGCGGAAAGTCCGGTATATTGTAGCGGGCCGCCACCTTATAACAAGGTTGCCGGGGCTGGCTGACCTGCACGATCGCTTCTCCGAATCGGAATATATCACCGATGCATACTTCAGCCTCGCTTAGCCCCATGGTTGTAAGGTTTTCACCAAACGCTCCGTATGCAAGCTTTTGCCCGATTTCCTGCTCCCAATATGCGTAGTGTTCATACGGATATACGCACAATGCTTTGTCTATACCTCCGTGGTGGACAAGGTCGGCCTGTCCGTCTCCCTCCAGGTTAAACAGGGATAAAAATATACGATCTTTCAGCGGGGTTTTGTGAATACCGGTCTCGATTTCCCGCCCCTGATAGACGTGTTTCCGCGGTTTTCCGACATTGAGTGATACGATATGGTTGGACATACGGGTTCTCCTTCTCTTCCTTATACAGAAGTTTTCTTTTCTTCATCATAAGGGTAGATCGGGAGGTGCGCAATGTAGACAGGCAGCAAACAGACATTACAAAAAAGCGCCGTAGAGGCAGGATGCTCCACGGCGCTTTTTTGTAATGCGTATTCAGCCTGAGTTGCTTATCGATTGTTTTGCTTGTATGTAAATCCAATCGAAGCCAGCGCTTGGTGAAGATTGGCGAACGTGTCGGTCTTGCCGAAGTCGATGCCAAGACTCACGACTGTTTGGGCAATTTCCGGCCGGATTCCGCTGAGTTTCGCATCGACGCCGAGCAGACGCAGTGCACTGATAATCTGGAAAATCTGTTGGGCTACAACGGTGTCAATAATCGGCACGCCGGAAAGATCAAGGATAAAATGGTTCAGGCGTAACTCTGCACTTCGCTTCAGCGCCTCTTCCATTAACAGTTTGGCCCGATGCGTATCGATGCTGCCGACAACTGGCAGTACCGCTACACCTTTGGCTACCGGAACAACCGGTACAGATAGTTCGAGCAATGCGAGCTGGGATTTTTTCATTTGTTCATCGTGGTATCGGACAAACGGCAAACTGAAACTGTAAATCACCAGATTCATAATAGCGTCAAAATGAGAAATGATTTCATAGAATTCGCGCAGGGAAAGGTTCATTTTCTCCCCTTCATCGCGGATGACTTCGCCAATGGCAACTCGGTACTGCGGGACCTCATTGAGCATCGCATCCAGCGTGGTACCGAGCATAGCACATGCTGTGCCGGTCTCTTCCCCCCATTCCATCAGGCGGGCGGTGCGTACTTCTTCATCCATGGCCATCGCCTCGCCATACAACTGCACCAGGTTAACACGAAAGTCCCGCAGTTGTTCGGATAAAGGAACAAGTTGAGGATACTTTTCGTTCTGTTCCTTTGTAATCCGTTCCGCCAACTCATGGCGTTTCTCTATAATTTTTCGGCTTAGCTCCTGCAAGTTTCTGCTCATCAGTTGCTCCTCATTCATTGCAATATCATCCATCCTATTATTCTGTTATTTTTCTCTGTGCATTTCCAATCATGCAAAAAAGAATGCAGGTGTTTACTCAGCATGTATTCTCTTTTTATTGTATCGTAAAGAAGGAGCGAAGAAAAAGAGGATATCTTGGCAGCCACTACGAGGAAGGGAATGCATCCGTTGAAAAAATGGGCATCCATTGCATAAAAAGCCGCCGGAGTACGCCCGGCGGCTGAATTCTGCTTATTTCGGCTGCATGCGGATTGCACCGTCAAGACGGATGGTTTCACCGTTCAGCATCGGATTCTCGACGATACTTTGAACAAGGCGCGCGTATTCTGCCGGACGTCCCAGACGGGAGGGAAACGGCACGGAAGCACCGAGCGCGTTGCGAATGTCTTCCGGAATGGTATCGAACATCGGCGTCTCGAACAGGCCGGGCGCGATCGTCATCACGCGGATGCCGTAGCGCGCAAGCTCTCTCGCGATTGGCAGCGTCATGCTGGCGACGCCCCCTTTGGATGCGCTGTACGCCGCCTGTCCAATCTGTCCTTCAAACGCGGCAACCGACGCCGTATTGATAATTACCCCCCTCTCCCCTTCCTCGTTCGGTGTGTTGTCCTTCATTTGGTCCGCTGCGAGGCGGATTACATTAAACGTACCAATAAGGTTGATGGTAATGATCTTTGTAAATACGGATAAATCGTGAGGGCGGTCTTTTTGAATGACTTTTTGCGCGTTTCCGATACCGGCGCAATTGACCGCCAGAGTCAGAGGCCCGAAAGTGTCTGTCGTTTGTTGAATGGCATGTTTTACGTTTTCTTCGCTTGTAACGTCGGTTGGCAGGAACAACGCGCGTTCACCCAATTCCCGGGCTAAACGCTCTCCCTTGTCACCTGCCAGATCGAGAATGGCGGCCTTGCCTCCCTGTTCGATAATGCGGCGCACGGTCGCTTCGCCGAGTCCGGATGCGCCTCCGGTTACGATTGCGGTTTGGTTTGCGAGATTCATAGTGCCTCATCTCCTTTCTCTATTTTTTTCATAGATAACCTCCTCTTATTTCATGCTAGAGCTTTGTGAATGAATAGTCAATTATTATTTTAAAGATTCTAAATATATTGATAAATATTTTATTGAGAAGTTTTTATGATGAATAGATTGTCAAATTGTTTAAAATTTGTATATAATCTTTTTAATTCTTATAATTATACACACATCTGGGGGGTCAAGAGATGAAGCTGTTGAAACATGCAGGGGTTGTATTTCTGATTATTATTATGGGCTTGCTTGTGGTCGCATGCGGTGGAAAAACGGAACAGCCGACCAGCGCACCGGCTGAGAAGAAAGATGAACAGGCGCAGAGTGCTTCCGCACCGGAGAAAAAGACGTACAAAGTTGTGATGCATGCCGAGTTCCCGCCGTTCGAGTATTTGGATCCGAGCGGCAAGCCGGTTGGATTTGAGGTTGATTTGATTAACGAAATGGCGAAAGAAATGGGCTGGAACATCGAAATAAAAAATACAAGCTGGGATGGCGTATTCGAAGAAATTGGAAGCGGAAAAGCAGAACTTGCTATCTCTGGCATCACCATTAAACCGGACCGCGAGAAGCTGTATTTATTCTCCGAGCCGTATTTCCAGGCGAAGCAACTGATTCTTGTTCCAGAAGGTTCGCCGATTAAGAGCTTACAGGACATCAAAGGTCACAAAGTAGGCGTTATGACCTCTACGACCGGCGCACTTATCGTTTCCGACCTACTGGGCAAGGCAAATAAAGATATTCTTCAATACGATGAAATGCCAAGCATGGTTGAAGACCTGTACAACAAGCGTGTAGACGTCGTGGTCGCAGATAACGCGTTCTTGATGGAGCACATGAAGAAAAACCCGAAGCCGGGTTACGTAACAATCGACGATCCGAACATTCCGAAAGAAAACTACGGAATCATGGCTAACAAGAAAGATACCGAGCTGATAAAACAAGTCAATGAAGCGCTAAAAAAAGTAAAAGATAGCGGCAAATATGACGAAATCTACAAAAAGTACTTCGGCGAAGTCAAGTAATGGAAAGCCCCGGCATCTCTTCGGAGAGACCGGGGTTTTCCTTATTTCGAAAAGATATGACTTCCGATTTTCGCCGTTACCGGACGAGAGCGTACCCATTGATTGTCTGTTTTGGCGGGATTGTAGAAAACAAGAGCCGACCGGCTGGGGTCCTTGCCTTTTAACGCTTCCTGTACGGCCTTTATGGTTTCACTGGATGGTTTTGCGCTGTAGATACGCTTGTCCAATACCGGCGAGTACTGATAATAGCTTTTACCGTTTACATTGACGACATGGAAAATGACGTCTTGTATCGTGTCAGGCCATTCCGGGCTGTCGACCCGGTTTAATACGGTGGCCGCGACAGCCACTTTTCCTTCATACGGCTCACCGCCTGCTTCTGCTTCGGTCAACCGGTACAGCCATTGAATGTCTTCCTGGCTATATTTTGAATTTTGCAGCGAATGTATTTGCACAGACGGTTTCGCTGTCATCCGCTGCGTGGAAATAGAGAGGGTAGCGGATGTGTTCCCTTTTATTTCCATGCCCGATTTTTCCGCCGCATACCGCAGTGGAATGTATGTGCCGTCTGCCCGGTCCTTCGTGGTCGTTTTCAAATATTCTCGCTTCCAGGTGCCGCTTTGTTTCGTGTACACATCCGCATAGTTTTTGCCGGACGGAAGCCCGATAATCATATCCCCTTTTTGCAGGGTGACCGCCTGATAGTCTTTGTTCCACCCCACTTTTACACCGGCGTTCATAAAGAATACGGCCGGTACCATCATCGAGTTGTTTTGGATCAGGCTGTTCGTATGTACGGCTCTTCCGTCAACAAGAACGGAGGTGGAAGTGGCGGCTTCCGAGGTATTGATTCCCGCCGTTCCAAGGAAAAAAGCGGCAAGTGTAATAGCAACTACTCTTTTTTTCATATATCTCCCTCCCTTGCCAATATTGTAAGCGAGAAGGAGGTTTACTTTCTATTCATAATATATGGAACAATTGGAATAAATAAGTACTATTACTTCTTCGGAAGTTGCCGCAGCGGATGTTCTATGCTAGTGTAAAAAAATGATTGTGCAGGTGTTTTGCGACACGGGAGTGAAAAGCTGATGAATGAAGCGATAATAAAATGGAACGAACAATGGAAGAGTTACGTCGACCGCATTAAAGACAAGCGGGCTCCGCAGTTATCGGAACGCGGATTTGATTTTCTCTGCATGCTTGAATTCAAAGACGCGTCCGTGCAGCCGTCCGCCAAACTGGCAATGGAGTTTCTCATTCACTGGCGTGGAACAGACTATTGTTTTACATATGAAGACAGCGTCGGCTCGGATTCATGGAAGGTGCACAGTCGGATGGGAACGCGCTCTTACTGGCAGCCGATTACCGACTTCTTCGGCAGTTACGGGGAAGCAAGCGTCATCCGCAAGTGCTTCGCGCAATTCGGAATGGAAGCAATGGCGCGCGACATTCAAGCGTGGAAAGAAGCGGAGTTTGAGCGGTTGTTTACCGAACGGTTCTCCGGCATGCGCATCACAGGGACAAAGCAACACGGGGAGAATATGTACTTCGTACTGGAAGATGGCGAAGAAATTTTGGTAACGTCATTTTATGAGGCGTGTCGGAAAAAGCATCTTAGCCGGTGCAAAGAGGAATAAATCCAGGAAAAGCCGGATGCAACCCCGACATGAAAATCATGGGAGAGAGGCTGACTCTTGTGGTACGAAGGAAAAAAGAGGAAAGACTGAGGAGAGGATTTCAACGGGGAAAAAGGCGAACGCCTTTTTCTTCCCCGGATCTTATTTCTCCCCCCTTCTTTTCTCATAATTTTCACAGAAAAAGAAAATATCCGACAAAGAAGTCGGGTAATAATTAAACGATCGCTTAAAAGATTGAATATTGTTTATTTTTGTATTATTTTGTCGTAAAACCAGCATGATATCCACTGCTGCCGATGAGCCTATCATGTCTTTCCCTCTTCTCTCGCGCCTGTAACATGGCAGGTCTAGAAAATCTTTCGTCAAATTCCATGTCCAATCTATCTATTTTGATAAGCTTTTTTCCCTTAAAAAAAGCCGGGCAATCAACCCGGCGTTCATAATTATCTACTATGGGAGAATATATTTTTACTCTACTATTGCCCACGCAAAGCACACATGCTTACTCGCATAATAGCCGTCCGTTCGACTCTGAAAATAGCGTTCTTGGATATCGGATGGGCTTAGGTTCTCATGAAGACGGAGTCCTAAACTTTCCAGTTCAAAAGCCAGTGTTGACGGGTGAAAGGTCGTTTTAATCGGCTCGCCTATCTTTCGTAAATTCTCCTGTATCTTTTTCACATGTGGAGTAGCTTCTTCTGGTATTAAGTAATCGAAAATAACCGCACTGCCCACGGGGGCAATATCGGCAATGGAACGCAGCGTTGCGAACACTTCGTTTCGGGTTAAATACATTGTGACACCCAGCCAACTAAAAAAACTTTTCGTCTGCAAGTCATACGGAGTTCCCTTGAGTGCATCAGCCAAACTCTCTTTTGTGAAATCCACAGGTACAAAATGAAGATTTGATGGGATTTCCCATTCTAATTCAGCCAGTCGATTAAGTTTGAAGGTCTGTGTGGCCGGGTGGTCAACTTCAAATACCTGAACCTGACTTAGGAGATCCGGACGACGAAAAGCAAAGGTATCCATCCCGGCCCCTAGTATCACATACTGCCCCACCCCTTGTTTTACAGCCTGCTCAAGGTTGTCTTCCGTATATCTTGAACGGCTAAGGACATTAGGTAACCCCATGGCTTGCAATAAATCTCTTCTTTTGTCGGAAGATCGCCCATTCCGTATATCCAGTTTCCTTGAAGTGAAGCGCACGCTCCAGAATTTCATCTGCGGGATGTGTTGGATAAACTGAATAAGGTGCGTATTTTCCCGCCAAACTATAAGCGTATCTTCTGCGGAGCACGGCTGGAGTTCCCCTTATCGGGAAGGTTTTACAACGGAGGTGATAGGAGTCATGGCCAGCATCGACGCGAATGGAGTTTCCCTGCATTACATTGTTCGTGGAAAAGGAGCACCGCTTATTTTTATTCATCCTCCCGTACTGAGCAGTGCAAATTTTACATATCAGCTTGATGAGCTGTCAAAATACTTCACAGTGATTGCTTTTGACATAAGAGGGCATGGGAAAAGCCAGCCTTCTGCACAAACGCTGACCTATTCGCTTGTCGTCGAAGATATGAAGAAAATATTGAATCATCTTACCATAGAGAAGGCTTTCGTCTGCGGTTATTCAGCAGGCGGATCTATCGCCCTTGAGTTTCTGTTAACGGCTCCGGAACGATCGCTGGGCGGCATTCTTATCGGCGGGATATCAGAGGTAAATAGCCGTTGGCTAAAAAATGTAATCTCTCTGGGAGCTTCATGCGCCAGAGCCGGGGCCATCCCTACATTGGCCTGCTCCATTTCCTGGAGCAATTCCGACACTATGGCAATGTTTCGACAGTTATGGAAAGATGCAAAAAAAGCCGATAAAAAAAGCGTCGAAGAGTACTATCGGTATAGTTTAACGTATAACTGCACAAATCGGCTGTGGAGCATCTCCTCTCCTGTCTTGCTGGTATATGGTAAAAACGATATCCCATTCCATGCTTATGGCAGGCTAATCCATCAGAAGCTGCCTCATAGCGAATTTGCCATGATACCAAATGTTAAACATCAAATTCCGACGAAAGCACACGGTGAATTAAACCGTTTAATCAAGAGGTTTGTACATGCGCAACAATAATATTTGCTGCCCGGTAGCTTTCAACGACCACGATCTCACTTTTCTGTATCCTTGTACTCTTGTTCGTATACTTTTACAGTGATTGTTTGCGACATCAGATTCACCCCCTTGTTTTTTGTTGTTCCACATATCGTTTGATTGTCTCGCTTGATACGTTTCCTTCGGTAGAAACGAAATAGGAACGTGTCCATAAACTCGGCAAGTGTCGAAGATGAGGAAATTCCTCTCTCAACTTTTTCGAAGTCACTCCTTTGATTTTTGCCATAATATTGGAAGGACTCAGGTGTGGCAGTGCATGTAGAAACATATGTGTGTGGTCTTTGTCACATTCTAAAGCAACAATGACAATTTCCAATTCTTCGCATATTTCCTTTACCAACTGTTTAAAACGTTCCTCTACATCGGAACGAAGAAATATTTTCCTTCTGTATCGAGGATAAAAAACGAAATGATACTTGATGAAAGATATTGTTGTATGAGTTCTTCTATATTCATTCATACCCACACTGTATCAGTTACACCAACAAACAGCAACAAATAAACAAAAATAGTTGGAACATTTGACGTGGCATAAGGCCACGCCTGTTCCAACCTCACTTTCATCCCCCCTAAAGGAGCGGGCTTTTTCGTTCGGAAAATTCTTTTTTCTCCTTTTTATCTGGCATGCCGTTCAATGATTTCGCGGAACTTCCGGGTCAAGGCGCCATCTTGATTTAACTCGGTTTCATTTAAATAAACGCGTACCAGACGTTCATCCATATTGTACGCTTCTTCCAGCCATCCCAATACTCCTCTGGCCTTGCGATCGATTTCCAGAGCGACTTCCATGCCGTGTTCTTCTACATGGCATACAACTTCGACTTCATCGAGCCGTCCACAGTATTTAGAAGAGGTTGGAACAAATTCAAATTCTTGTACAAACGGAAGGCGGCGCTTGAAGAATGGAGCGTACTCACAATCCGCTTCGCGCAGTTTAAATCCGACCTGGCGGATTGCCTCCAATACTTTTTCCATCCATGGATGCGGAAGCACCCGAATGTAATCTTTATCCCCCGAATCAATTCCGCCCTTAATATCTAAGTCCGTTTTTATCCAGAGGGACACGCTTCCAAGCGTAACAGGCGTATCAAACGGTAAGCGAAACGAGAACGGAAACTCTTTCACTTCTTTTGGCAGAATGGTAAATCCGTTCACTACGCGGTGCGAAACGATAGGAGACTCCTGATATACTTTGCTATCGTCTTTTTCCATCACGTAGCGACTCATGACATACAAATCAATGTCATCCATGTGCTGTTCCACACTGCCTCCACGCACATAGACAGTGCCTGTAACCATGTCGCCGGGACGATACTGTGAGTAATCCAGAACCGTGTCAACTGTAGCGGAACCGATGCCAACGCTTGCCGCTATTTTTTTAAAGAAGGACATCCATCATTTCTCCTTTTTTAAATATTTTTTATGCGCTCTCCTGGCAGTCAGTAAGTTATACGAAGAAAGGAAAAATGAGGTTGCTCTTTTCTGTGAAAATTATGAAAAAAGAAGGAAAGGGAAGAGGAAATAAGATTCA
>NZ_BJXX01000077.1 GCF_007991215.1 Aneurinibacillus danicus | reverse complement strand
TACCACAAAAGTCAACCGCCCTTCCCATGATTTTCATGTCGGGGTTGCGGCTGAGATGCCATGGTGGTTTTTTGTGAAATTCAAACTGAAATGACAAGTAGTTATACATACATGTAGAACTATTTGATAGAAAAAGAGAAGTGGGCGCGGTTCCATTCACCTGTATGCGGCTGCAATGCCTTTTCAGTAAACATAATATTATTATTGTTATCTATGGTCACTATGGTCATCGAGCGTGTGCCGTAATCCGGACTGGCAATGAACAGGGGCGACAGTATCCGTTCCCATTCGATTCCTACTCCCGTATCCGGCAGTTCGCTATCTTCTGCCTGCTCTGCATCGGAAAGAATGTCGAACAATTCCTTCTCTTGTATGTTCTCTTTCTTTATCGCTTCCGCGAGAAGCCGTGTTCCTTTTCGCACTTTCGGCCAGGGCGTGTCCAGTACATGGTTGCTTAGACCGTGAATGCCGGGAGCTACCTCTGTGATTTCATCCAGCACAGGAGAATAATAATACAGAGTCTCTGTATCCCCCACCAGTAAATTAAACCCGTTATACCGCTCCTTCTCCCCTCTCACCTTCTCCAGGTAAGCGGCGGGGTGCTCCGTACCGGTCAAGTAGTCGCTTACTAGATAGCCGCGCGATTCAGCGTCCGGCCGATTGTGCTGCGGGTCGCGATAGTTGGTCAGTGCGGCTAATCTTCCGCTGCGGGTAACCCCCATCCAGGTTCCCCCTTTCTCCATATCGCGTCCAGCTAACACGTCCGGCCTGTCATCCCAAAATGCGGCCGGTGCGGTCGGACGTTTGTAGAACTCATCCCGATTGGCTGCTAATACCAGTCGATAGTCGGGATGGGATTTGTAAGCAAATAAGAGCAAGCACATGATCCTGTTCTCTCCTCTTTTGTCGATTGTACTCTCTGCTTTTTAAGTATACTCTTTTTTCTTACGGGTTCAAAATAAGTCAAAGAGAAGGACCTGCCGCATCCACATCAAACAACTCATGAGGACATAGCCGTACAGTAGTCGCTGGTTGTTATTCGGGATTTAGGGTAAACTAATTCTAAAATGACAATTTTAACCGGAAAATTTACTTCACTCAAATGGAAGGTAAAATGAAAAAGATAGGTTTGGTTTTAGGAGAAGCTTAAAGGCAATGATTCGGGCAACTACCTCCATATGAACAGTCAAAGAATTCAAATTTCGAAAATAAATAGCGGCAATAACAATAATGATTGATGTAGGAGGTTCCCTATGTTTGGCAGAAAAATGAAGCATGCTCATCGGTATCAAGAAATCATCCGTGCATTTTTACGCAATGGTTTTGGTTACATTATAAAGGAATTGGGCTTGACGGATATCATGTCGATACCTAAAAAAAAGGAGGTGGCAGATACAAATTTGCTTCCCAGAACAACCGGGGAGAGAATTCGGTCTTTTCTGCAAGAGTTGGGACCAACCTTCATCAAAATGGGTCAAATTGCAAGTACACGTCGCGATCTCATTCCTGCGGATATTATTCAGGAGTTAGAAAAACTACAAGATTGTGTCCCTCCTTTTCCCTTTGATCAAGTCCGTCAAATTATTGAAGCAGAATTAGGGGCAAATATAGAAGAGATCTTTGCCGAATTTCATGAGACACCCCTGGCTGCGGCATCCATTGGACAGGTGCATTATGCACTGCTCCATACCAAAGAACCTGTTGCGGTTAAGATCCAGCGCCCTGAGATTCAGTCTATTATTGAAACCGATTTGGAAATACTTGAGGACTTAGCGGGGCTTATGGAATCACGAATGGATTGGGCGAAGAAATATCAAATAAGAGATATGGTCGAAGAATTTTCAAAATCCTTACGAGCGGAATTAGATTACAGTATAGAAGCGCGCAATGCGGAAAAAATAGCAGATCAATTTATTGGCAATTCCACGATCCGCATTCCGAAAATGTATTGGGATTACTCAACTAAAAAAGTTCTTACGATGGAATATATACAAGGAATAAAAGTGAATGACCTGGAAAAAATGGCAGAGAAAGGCTATAACCGTAAAGTAGTGGCTGAAAGGTTAGCCCATTCGATTTTTCATCAAATTTTAATAGAGGGATTTTTTCACGGCGACCCCCATCCGGGGAATGTAGTGGTATTACCGGGAGAAGTGATTGTGCTGATGGATTTTGGTATGGTCGGACGTTTAAGTCCGGACATGAAATACCATTTTTCATCTTTGGTTATTTCCTTGAAGCGCGGAAGTACCGATGGGATAATCAAAGCCATTTCTCGTATGGGATTAATCCCTGTAAACACGGATATGGCATTATTAAGAGCAGAGGTAGATGAGTTAAGGGACAAATATTACGGTGTTCCTTTAAGTGAAATTAGCCTGGGCAAAGCTATCAATGATCTATTTACCGTTGCGTTTCATCACCGCATCCAGATCCCTGCGGATTTAACACTACTGGGGAAAGCTATTCTAACTGTTGAAGGCGTAGTGGAATTATTAGATCCGGAGTTTAGTATCATGGATGTTGCTGAACCTTTTGGGCAACGCCTGATAAAGGATCGCTTTCATCCAAAAAATCTTGCAGAGAACGCTTGGAGCTATATAGTCGAATATACGGAATTCATTTCGAATTTACCTAAAAATATAAGAGAAATCACCTCCACAATGCAACGGGGAAAACTACATGTAGAAATTACTATCTCCGAACTTCATCTTTTGCTGGAGAAATTGGACAGAATCAGTAATCGTCTTTCCTTCAGTATTGTTTTACTTTCTTTTAGTATCATTATGGTCGGACTTATCATTGGATCGTCTATAGGCAGACAATCTACGTTACTATGGAAAATACCTGCAATTGAATTGGGCTTTGGAGTCGCTTCCTTGATGTTTCTCTGGCTGCTTTATGCAATTTATAAATCGGGTAGATTTTAATTTTCTGTTTCAATTTCCTTTTACAAATTACAGATGAATCGTTCTACGCCCCGCTCCTTTCGTTTATTGTTTTTCCGGACAAATCTGACGGAAGTTACAGAATCGGCATACTGAAGGATCTCCCGCTCCCGCAAACCGTTCGACCGGCAGCGGCCGATTGTAGTATGTATCGTCAAGATAGCTTTTCATGCTCTGCAGGCTGGCTTTAATCTTATGTTGAATCATCATGATGTTGTCTTCATCCGGAGTGCTGCGTACGCAGATGCCGTCCAATAAATACTCGGTCCGTATCTCGATTTGTTCGATCGGTACCCCATAATATTCATGGATATACAGGGCATAGAGCCACAACTGCTCCTCGTTCTTTTCGGATACTTTGCCCGTTTTCCAGTCGGTGATGACATACGTTCCGTCGCCGCGTCGGTACAGAACGTCAAGCTTCACGTAAATCTTTTCATCGTTGACGATAAAGTCTTTCAGTTTCTCGACTTCAAGTACCGTAATGTCGCCGCTGTCGCGAATCTCCTGCCAGCTGTCGCTTGCAAGCAGATGTTCCGCACATACTGAGATGCGGCTGCCTACAGCGTCAACGCGATCACGCGGCAGCTCCCCTTCATAATACATCTCATGAAGCATCGTGTATTGCTTTGGATAACCCCACCACCTCTCCCGTTGCTTAGACTCCTGAAAGGCCGCATTCAGCGTATTGCGTATGTATGTAACGATTTGGTCCTGTGTCGGATAGGCTTGGCTTCGTTCGCGCAGATCGATTAATTTTTGGGCGGCTGTATGTACCGCTTCTCCGAGTACAAGGTATAAGTTGGTCAATTTTTTTAAACGGTAGGCGATCTGTGCTTCCGGCGCGGCGGTCAGGAGCCAGCCGCCGTGTGATGCGTAATAATGATAGAAATACTGTCGTTTACAGGCGTGAAACATCTGGTCGCGCGACAGGGACCAGGACCATTCGGGATATGGCTTCATCTGAAATGACATCAGTGTCCTCCTCTCTCAGATGATAAGCTGGTATGATTTGTACAAACACCGGGTGACCATTGTTTCCACAGACTCAACCTGGCTTCTTCCTAGTATAAAAGCCTTTTCATGTAAGTGTAAACATAAGAAAGAGCGTGACACATTATTTTTTGTTACTAGATTCCTTGCTGTGTCTGAGTTTCTCTTCCAATATCCATCTCTTTATCTTCCTTCTTCGAATTTTTATCCGTTTATCCCTTCCTGGATGCTGAATTGGGTCCAGAGCAGGGAAGCGACTTCGCACTACAAAAGTCAGCCGGCCTTCCCCTCAATTTTCATGTCGGGGTCGTACCGGTGACCCTTATCACACTATACCTTGCATTATTCATCATGCATTCGGTAACAATAAAAAAATCCAGAGGAAATAATGGTAAGAAGGAAGATATCAATAATGAAAATGAATCTTTTTGGGTGGAAAAAAGGCCACAAACCAAAGCAATGGCTTTCACGGGAGAAAGCGGCGCTCTCCTCTATCGCTTTGCAATCCTTGCACACTTCGTTAGAAAAAAATATTCAGGACATTACAAAGCAACTAGGAGATAATACAGATTTCAGCTCTCGACACCTTATTTGCATAGAACGACGCGTCACCTTGTTTTTCTTCCAAAGTCTTATCGATAGCAACCGTCTAAATGAGTGTATTGTTCTTCCCCTGCAGGAACGCCGGGAGTATAGAAGCAAACAGGAGGAACTTTTATCCAGAGAAAACGGAAAACACGATCTTTTACAAGAAATTCAATGGCGAATCGCGAGCATGGCCGACACACAGCGAGTAGAAGAATGGCAAACTGCTATTCAACAATTATGTAATGGAAAGGCACTGTTACTTGTTGATGGGGAAGCAGCGGGACTCCTAGTCGGGATAGAAAAAACGGAAAAACGCAGTATCGAGGCTCCTGAAACAGAACAGAGCGTGATCGGACCAAAAGAAAGCTTTGTAGAAGATTTCCATACTAATATTACATTAATCCGCCAACATCTGCGCGATCCACTCTTAACTTTCGAAGTGGTTTGTATAGCCAAACGGGATAGAACCCAGGTCGGTATATTTTATATTAAAGACGTGACCAATCCCAGTATCGTGAAGGAAGTGAAAAGGCGCCTTTCTGCCATTGATACCGATGCCATAAAGGGACAAGTACATTTGCAGGAGTTAATTCAAGACAATTCCTTTTCCTTATTTCCTCAAATACGTCCAACAGAGCGACCGGATGTCACCTGTTCCTATTTGCTTGAAGGAAACGTGGCCATCATACTATCGAATTCGGCTCATGCGCTGATTCTTCCCATCACGTTTTTTCAACTGCTAAATACTGTTGATGATTATTACAGCAGCTGGCAATACGCGACTTTGATCCGTATTGTTAGAATTGTTTCTCTTGTGTTCAGCATCATGCTTCCTGGATTGTATCTTTCACTGGTCGCCTTTAATCCTGAATTAATTCCTACACGACTGGTTATTTCCATGGATGCTGCCCGAACAAAAGTAGCCATGCCAGTTTTTCTGGAAATATTCTTTATGGAGGTTATGATTGAATTGCTTCGGGAAGCGGGGGTCAAACTGCCTAAACCCATCGGTCAAGCTATCAGCATCATTGGAGGATTGGTCATTGGAGAAGCAGCCGTCAATGCCAATCTTGTAAGTCCTGTCACGATTGTGATTGTTGCAATTACCGCGATTTCATCGTTTGCAGCTCCTGTTTACATATTGGGAATTACATACCGAATTCTGCGCTTTTTCTTGTTCCTTTGCAGCACTATTCTAGGACTATACGGTTTTATATTGGGATTGTTCCTCATCCATGCCCACGCGGCTCGTCTCGTTTCGTTCGGAGTTCCTTATTTGGCACCTCTCTCTCCCATGCGCCTGGCGGATTGGAAAGACACGCTCGTGCGTTTTCCTTTTAAGAAACTTACGAAACGTCCCGCATTTCTCAAGCCGTTACAGCAAACCAGAAGCAAGCCTTTGCCAATGGAATCCGGAAAACAAAGCGGAGATGAGGATAACCAATAATCAAATCATATCATGAGAAATGGAGAAGGATAAGCGATGAACAGAAATGAAGAGTCCCTAATGATAAGCCCTACCCAGCTTGTGTTTCTCGTATTTGGTATCATCGTTGGAACTGGTTTCATCACACTTCCAAGAGGGGTAATAGAAAAAGCACGAGAGGATGCATGGCTAACCGTTATATTGGCGCTAGGTATTGCCCTTGTCTCGCTATGGTTGATCTTGCGAGTCGCCAGCATCTTTCCAAAGGATACAGCCATTACGTACAATGTGAAACTTTTTGGTCGCACATTCGGATTATTGCTGAATCTATTTCTCGCAGTGTATTTCTTGTTTTTTACGATTACTGGAGTTAGAACCATGGCGGAAGTAGTAAAAACAGAAATGCTCCCGTTTACGCCTTTGGGAATCATTATTGGCAGTATGCTACTTGTTCTTCTTTACTGTTCATGGGACGGCCTCATGCCAGTTGTTCGTATCAATGAATCAGGAATACCAACTTCCATTTTCATGATCATATTCTTTTTCTCGTTAGCCTATCCAGCAGCTGATTGGCATGAACTAAGAATCCCTTTTTTGGAAGGAGTTACGCCAGTGATTCAATCACTCCCAAGCACATCCTACTCCTTTCTGGGCTATGAAATTTTGTTCCTATATTACCCGTTTATCTTCCAAAAGAAAAAAGCCTATTTTCACACCGCTATTGGTATTGGGACAGCCGGTATCTTTTATACCTTTGTTGTGTTGGGAACACTCGTAACACTTGGCCCCAATATGGCCATAGCCCAAACATATCCTGTCATCACGATGGCAAAAATAATTGAAATCGTCCCGCGATTTGTAGAGCGCGCCGAACTATTGCTCATTATTTTGTGGCTCCCTTTAGCCTATACGACTCATCTCATCACTTTTTTCTCAACGGCTTTTGCATTCAACAACACATTCCCGAGGATCTCATTGCGATGGTGGATGATGTTGTCGCTCCCATTCATCTTTATTTTGTCTATGCTCCCGGATAATTTGATGCAAATGGAACGCTGGACCAAAGTAACAGGTGCTTGCGGTTTGTTCTTGCTCACCGGTTATCCCGTCCTTCTCTTGACTTGTGTATTTGTACGGCGAAAACTGGGACTTCTTCCAAAAAATTAAGAAAGAAGAAGGTTGTATTATGAAACGATGGAACAAAAACGTTTTATCAGCAATTGTCATGCTACTCTTTTCAAGTATTCTGCTTGCAGGGTGCTGGGATTATAGAGAATTGGAGAAAAGAGCGCTTGTCGTGGGGCTTGGTATCGATGAACTTCCTCCATCTGATTTCGCAGGAAAAGAAGTGCGCATGTATCAGATTATCGTACAGGTAGTGGAAACTGCCGGCTCCAGTAGTCAGGCAGCGATGCAAAAACAACAACAATCAGCAGGTTATACAAATTTTATCATTCAAACTCCATCCATTACAGAAGGAATCCAGCAAATCATTACGCAAAGTGAACGCTTTCCTCTTTTATCTCACTTGCAACTCATTGTCCTTGGAGAAAAATTATCAAAGAAAGGGATCCATGAGCTATTCGACTTTTTCATTCGCTTTCCTCAAATGCGGCGTCAAACAGAGATTATTGCAACAACCAGACCGCTCATTGAATACTTCACAGTGCCGAGCACAGCGGAACCGACCCCTTCCCTGCACATTGCGAGTATTGCAGACAGTGTTCAACAGACACTGTTACTGCCTGAATCGAATTTGGGTATCATTAGCAAAAACATCCGTAACAACACTCCTTTCGTGGTGCTCACGGCTTCTTTAAATAAAAAAGGACAGATCGTTATTAATCAAGGGACTGTTTTTCAGAACGCAAAGAAGGTCGGGATTCTGTCCAAAAGCGATATCCAAAACCTTTCCATGTTGTACGGGGAAATCGAAAGGGGACTCTTACACTTTTCTTGCTCCCAGGGGAAAGCAGCATTACAGGTTCTTGCAGGAAACAGTAAAATTCGTCCTGCCATAAAAAATCGCAAGCCTCATATTACATTCCAGATTGAGCTGGAAACGGAGCTAACGGAGTACCAATGTTCTGATATTGCTTCTTTCGATAGCCCGGAGCAGATCAGACGAATGGAACAGCTTTATTCAAATATGTTGGAAGAACAATTGCAGAGGACTGCAAAAAAACTGACAAAGAAGTACAAAGACGATATATTCCGGTTAACTTCAAGACTCAAAAACCACCCCGAGATGTACGAACAAATACGTGAACATCCGGAGCAGTTTTTTGAACAATGGACTGTCGACATCAATGTAAACTTAAAAATCCGCAACATCGGGAATGTGCTAAAGACTTTTATAACGTTGAAAAAGAACAAATAGAATCGTAAGACTTCTTTTGATTTTCATGTCGGGGTTGCGGCTGAAAGTGTTGCTTTAGGATTTTTCTTTAAACGCCATACGCAATATGAACAAATCGTATCCATAGAGACAATCGTCCGGAATGTTTATTTATGCATCATTATTGTTCAAAAATCAAACTATACAATTGAAAAACAAATGCGTGCTCTATATATTTTTGTTTAATTTTTAATCATTATGTTGCAAATTGAATCTTGTTTAGGTGTGTTTCTTTGTAAAGTTAAAATCCCGCACAAAAAACGGAGCAAAAGCCGGCTCCGTTCCATTCACAGTAAAGATTTAAAGTTTATGCCTTATTGATTTTTCGCCAGAGTGTAGTCCGGTTGATTCCAAGACGTTTGGCGGCCTGAGACTGGTTGTTGTGTTCTTCTTCAAGCACGCGCATGATAATTTCCGCTTCTAATTCCTCTAGCGTTTTGTTTTCGATTTGGATGCCGAACGCATTGCTTTCCGTGTGTTCTCTATTTGAGGACGGTTTTCTGCTTATCTCCGGTTTTGCGCTCGTCTGACCAGATGTCTCTTCTTCTACTTCCAAAGATGGTTCCGGTACAGTGAACAGTTCCCGCAGAATATCTTCCGCCTCTGCCGCTTCAATAAACATACCGCGTCCGGCTTGGCAGAGCTTTTCTACCGTAGATTTAAGCTGCCTAACGTTTTCAGGCCACGGCGCTTCCGTTAGTTGTGCCATAACTTCAGGGCGCACACCGACGATTTGCTTGCCTTCTCTCATGTTGAAGGAAGCGATAAACCAGCGGACCAATTCGGGGATGTCCGCTTTTCGTTCGCGCAGCGAAGGAATACGAAGCGTACCGCCACTTAACATGCGGTATAGTTCTTTCCGAAATCGCCCTCTTTTGATCTCAAACTGCAGTTCACGGGAATTTGAGGCGATAATCCTGGGGAAAAACGGCGAAAGTTCCGGATTGCCCGCCTGTTTCTTTTTCGCTTCCTGCAGGAGATGAATGAGTTTATCCTGTACGTCTGGTGAAAGTTTTTCTATGGAGGATAGATAAATAGTTCCGCCCCGGGCCGTGTTGAATAGTTCTGCCCCATCCTCTCCAAACAGGTCCGTTTGCAGATCGCTATCGCAAAGCGTCCCGCAGTCCAATATGAGGAATGGGCGGTCGCGCCGCGGGCTGTCATTATGGATTGCTTCGGCAAGACTTTGTTTTCCGACACCCGGCTCTCCGTAGATAAGTACGGGTGTCTCATACTTGCTGAATAAGCGGGCCGTTTCGATCTGGGATTTCATTTCCTCTGTTGTGGCAATGAGGTCGGTAAAGCGTGTTTGAGCCCGTTTCGGTCCATACACTATGCGGCGCAACCGGCTTTCCGTTCGTTTTAGTTCATCTATCTCTTTCAGGATGGCAAAAGCGCCGACAACTTCATCTTTATCAATAATCACCCGTTTTTTGACAAGGATTTCCTTTCCAGATATGTTGCATATTTCTTCGGTGGATAGTTGTCCCTGTATTACGATATCTTCAAACTGAAAGCACAACGTAGTAGCTTCCCCTGTATTTTCTGAATTCAATTCCGCTTCGATGCCAAGGAGAACTTCCGCTTTCTTGTTCGCAATCATTTTGTTTATTTTTGCATCAATCGCAACAATTCCGTCTTCGTATCCGCGGAAAATATTTTCATATAAGAAATGAGTTGCTTTTTCACGGGCGGTATACGTGCTGATACGTTCCGCCTCATTGATTGCCTCGATGACCGCTTCTCTGCCGGGAACAACGCTAAAGGTATGTAATCCATAATTCGCCGCATCGACCTGACTGATAACCTCACTAATGATTGTCTGTACTCCTTGGACCGCAGCCTGTTGGAGTACCGTTTCATTATCTTCCTCCTTTTCTGTGAGGAAGAACGACAAGTCCATATCCAGCAGTGTTCCTACAGTTTCTGCTCCTTGTATGAAGCCATGGGAGCCTACAACTCCGATTTTTCCCGGAAATCCCTTTAAAAGCATGAGTGTACGAAGCATATCATAGCCTGAGGAGCGAACTTCTACGACAGGGATGTGACAGTGCTGCTGCAGCAGACGGGCGGTAGTGCCATGACTAATAATAGCGTCCCACCCTTCTTTTTCCCGTTCTCTGGCAATAGCCAGCCCTTTTGTTAACTCACCGATTTCAATTTCGACTTTTTTTCCTGTCTCCTGTGTAATTTCGATAAATAGCTCCTTCAATCCCGGATAAGGAGCGATGAGTAATATACGTGCCATATTCGCCTCCTTGTTTATTTTAGCATCGTTATTGTTGCTTTTAGCTGCAATTATTGTATGGGATGAAACAATTGTTTTCAAGAAAGAAAAGAAGCGAGCATGATCGAATCAGGCTTTATCTTTTCTTGTTGCTTCTCTTCTGGGGCATTTTCCGTGTAGATGCTGTCTTTACTGAAGCTTATCAATATAGATTACAATAATTTAGATAGTACAAATAAGTTTGTCTTTTTTAGTATAATAAACAAAAGGAGGTGGCGGCGATGCAGAAACATTTCTTTACTGTTAAAGAAGCCAACGAACTGCTGCCGGCAATTCGCCGGGAGATTGAAATGCTGCAGAACATCCGCAACGAATTTCGGCAGAAATACCTTGAGTTGACCACATACAAAAAACGGCAGGAGCAGCAGGCCGTTACGGATACGCAGGACGAGTATATTTTTAAAATGGAAGGAAGCCTGGAGTTTCTGGAAATACAGGCGCAGATGCATGTCAACAACATTCAAAGCCAGGGTGCCCAGCTGAAAGAGATCGACCCGGGACTGGTGGATTTTCCGGCGGTAATTAATGGTGAAGAAGTGCTGCTGTGCTGGCGGGAAGGCGAGGAAAAGATTACGCATTATCATGGATTATATGACGGGTTTGCGGGGAGAAAGAAGCTGGATTAGACGATGCAGTTAATGGATAGCCATATTCATCTGGATAGATATCCGATGGATGAAGTAGACAAACTTGTATCCGGGTGGCGGGAGGACGGCATTGCGGGGGTGGTGGCCGTTTCGATGAACCTTGCTTCCGCATACCGAACGCTGGAGCTGAAGCAGCGGTATCCGGAGTTTATCTATGCGGCCGTCGGATATCATCCGGAGCAACCTCTCCCCTGCCCCGGCGAATTGGATGAGCTTATCTCTTTGCTGTATAAAGAACGGAAAATGATTGATGCAGTCGGTGAAGTGGGATTGCCTCATTATAATTTGGAAGCGGTGCGGGAGCTGGCCGCGTACCGAGAATTGCTGGCGCAATTTGCGTTGCTTTCAGTGAAGTTGGATTTGCCGCTGGTGCTGCATGCCGTACATGACAAGGCAGCGCTGGCAGTTGAGGTTTTGCTTCTGCATGGTGTTCGCAAAGCGCACTTTCACTGGTTGAAAGCGCCGGATGAGGTAGTGGATAGAATCATAGAGCATGGTTATTATATTTCGGTAACACCGGAGGTTTGCTATCGGGAGCGCGATCGGAGACTGGCGCGGCGGGTACCGCTTTCGCACTTGTTGCTTGAGACGGATGGACCATGGCCGCATCATGGTCCGTTTGCCGGAAAAATGACCACTCCCCTCTTCTTACGCAAATCTATAGCCGCAGTGGCGAAACTGCATGGCATATTACCGGAAGAAGCCGCAGCTGCGAGTTCGCAGGCAGTACAGAATTTGTATGGACAACTTGGTGAATAAATTCAATACAACAATGGGAAAAGCTCTCTAATCCGAAGAGAGCTTTTCTTGTACGGGCATCTGTATAACATAATATTTTTATGTAAACTATTCATCCTTGCTTTTTATTGTTGGGGTAGCGCCACATGCCCATCAGAGTAAAAATTTCAGGTACTCCCAAAACGAAAAAAACACGATGAGTTTATGAACATTTTTATACCTTGCAGGTGAACCAGGAGAACATCTTTATTATGCGGCCTGATCGTAGATAGGAGCAGCTTCTTCTGGAGAAAAACTTTTCCCAGAATCTTTTCATCGTATTTATATAAATATTATAATTAGAAAATACACAAGAAGAAATGGAGGTGGCCATATTGTCAAAGTCCACTTTAAAACGTTTTGGAGTTTCCATGGATGAAAAGTTATTGAAAGAATTTGATCAAATGATCAGCTCGAAAGGGTATGAAAATCGCTCAGAAGCGGTCCGTGATATGGTTCGTGATGCCTTAGTGAAGCAATCTTGGAAAGATGATGAACAATATGTGGCTGGCAGCATCTTATTATTTTATGACCACCATCATACTGACGTTCTTCAGGAGCTCATAAACATCCAGCATGATATGCATCATGCGATTATGGCAACGACACATTTCCATTTAGATCATCATAATTGTTTAGAGCTGATTGTCGTTAAAGGTAAATCGGGTGAGTTACGGAAGTTCAGTGATCAATTAATTAGCATTAAAGGAGTTAAATATGGAAAGTTTACGGTAGCCCCAGTCGAGGATACCTTAGCTTAGTTTTTCTTTTAGCCAAGCCTTGGCTTCCTCGATCCGAATAGGCATCTGTAAGGGTTGTCCATCCCAAACAGCCGAAATAAGTTGAGCTATGGGAGGAAGGTTAAGTTTTGCGTCTTCCAACAACGACAAATTAGAAAATAGTTGTTTGGGTGACATTTTCCCTAGACAAGAACCTTCCTTCATAACGATGACGTCATCTGCCCATTCAGCAACAAGTTGCATGTCATGAGTGGTAATAATGACGGTTTTTCCCTTTTGTGTCAGCATATCCATTATTCTTTGAATCTCTTGCTTTCCTTTTGGATCTAAAAACGCCATCGGTTCATCCAAAATGATTACATCCGTATCCATAGCGATTACACCAGCAATCGCCACTAACTTTTTTTGTCCATAACTCAGTTCATTCGGATTACGGTCTGCTAGATGAGAAATGCCTAGCAAATTCATGGCTTGTTCCGTCCGTTTCTCAATTTCATCCATCGGCAGCCCGCGTTGGGTCGGACCGAACGCAATATCGTCTCGGACATTCATCGAAATGATCTGATCATCGGGGTCTTGAAACACGAGTCCGACACGATCCACCATCGTCTCACGATTCTTTTTCCCCACTGACTGGCCTCTAAAGAAAACTTCCCCAGAACTAGGAAGGAACAGTCCATTCATATGCAGCACCATGGTGGATTTTCCAGCTCCATTGGCTCCCACAATCGCTGTTTTCCGATTTTCTTTAATATCAAATGAAATATCTTTTAGCGCATATCGATTCCCTTGATATTGGTAGCTTACGTTGTTAAACTCGATAAGCTCTTTCATCTTATGCCTCCTACCATTTATCCCAAATAAATAAACTGATCACAGGTACAACCCATACGAGTGCTTTCCATTTATCGTTTGGATTGAAGTCTTCCGTCTTCTTCATAGGGATCATCCCTTTATATCCGCGAGATAGCATCCCAATGTACACCCTTTCTGACCGGTTAAATGAACGCACAAATAAGGAGCCAAGCAATTTAGAAAGGGTCAAATAGTTATGCAAGGAGAACCATTGGGATACTCGAAATCCTCTGCTTTTGAGGCTTTTGAGCATACTTTTTGCTTCTGATCTAAACACTTCCATATATCGAAGGGTGAATAACAGCAGCTCGACAAAAATAGCAGGAACTTTTAGTTGAATCAAAGATTGAAAAAAAGCCGGAATAGGCAACTTATAAAACATCAAGGTTAAAATTTGTACTGTAAAGAGAAGACGACCTGAATAAATAAGTGCTTTTTCAAAACCATATAAAGATACAGATAACCACGGGAATAATTCATACTCTATCCCCTGTTCGTAGATGGCGAAGAATACAAGGGAAAATGCAAAAAAAGGAATAATCAAACGCACTCTTTCCCATAAAAGACGGACAGGGACTTTCTCTAAGAGGAGACAGCCCTGTCCAAGAATCAAAAGGTATAGGATGGTATCTAATCGATGGACGGATACTCCCATGATGATCACCACCATGGAAGCGACAATCCGTAAAGGAGGATGATCGATCAAAAATCTCATCGGGTATTTCTCCCCACCAATTTACCAAGTGTCGTAAATAGAAAATAAGTGATAATCACTCCGATGATTCCTGCCAAACTATTAGACACCCAAGAATCCATGAAGGGAATGGTGTAGTCCGGAAAAGGAGAGGCGAGTAAAGCGGTAGCTGTTTCTATGTATCCGGTTTCCTCACCCGCTTTTTCAAAACCATCCGGATGGGATGAAGCAAACAGAGACAAGATCCCGGCAATCAACAAAGAGGCAATCAACCATTTTTTAACTTGTGATTTCATGTGAAGCTCCTCCCTTCATAGCGATCCCAAATGAAGATTTTAAAGCAAACGGTAAAATAACGGCAGTAATGATCCCTTCTCCAATCCCAATGAATGAATGCCAGAAGGCCAAAGATTTTACAGCCAATTCAAGCGATACTACACCGGATAACGCCAATTCAACAGCTCCTACTATGGAAACAATGAAAACTGAAAACCAACTACAAGCAAATACTTTGACAGAGGAAGGAAGATTGATTCGCTCCAATAGCTTATAGATGATGGCTGCAACTCCGGGAGCTACAATTGCCATATTTAGAATATTAGTGCCTAGCGCTGTAATTCCGCCATCTTGAAAAACAATCGCCTGAATGGTCACCACGGTTGACATGATTAAGGTCGCCGGCCAAAAACCAAATAAAATCGCTGCCAATGCTGCGCCAATCAGATGGCCGGAAGTAGCTGCCCCCAGTACAGGGAAATTAATCATTTGCGCGGCAAAAATAAAGGCACTCATGACTCCCATCACTGGAACCGCACGTTGTTCCATTTTTTCCTTTGAATATTTCACACTCTTTGCTAACACAAATCCAGATACCGCGGCTGTGGTGACCCAAACTTTTGGATCTAATATTCCATCTGGAATATGCATGATATCTCCTCCTAATATAATGGTTGCATTGATAAAAAAGGTGGTACTAATTGTTATAAGTGTAACACGACACGGTAGCTAAATAACCTAATATGTTCCTCTATGTAGAACGAAATATATAATGCTGCCCTCCTCTCCAATATAGTGGTGTTAGTTTCTTCTCTAAAAGCGATTACATTTGTTATTTTTACATTATTCTAATTTTAACAACGTAACACAACTGTGTAAATAAGTAGCACTAAATGTTTTTTGGCATTTTTTATGTTTTTATAATTGTACGCAGTATTTTAATACCATCATTCGATTTCTAGATCTTTATCTTTTGTTCTTACGCGTATCCTTACCCTCTAGCTTTTTTGGTATAATTATTATTAAGAACACGAGCCTTCAAGAAGCGGGGTTGTTATATGTATCCTCAAGCGTTAATTGATTATCTTGTATACTTCCATGCAGATAGAGACTATTTTGAATGTCATGAAGTACTTGAAGAGTACTGGAAAAGCTTTCACCAAACGGAACGCAGCGATATGTGGGTTGGACTCATTCAGATTGCGGTCGGCCTCTATCATCACCGGCGCGGGAATTTTTCCGGCGCGGCAAAAATGATTGCTGGCGCCATCAAGCGTTTGAATGTAGAAGAACTGAATCGGTATGGATTTAATGGTCAAGAGTTAATCGATCGTTTAATAGTCAGAAAACAAGAAATTCATGAGGAAAAACCATACAAAGACATGGATCTTCCTATCCAGCTTAACTCGCTGCTTCGTGCATGTGAAAACCGCTGCAGTGAACGGAATGTGCGGTGGTTGTCTCAAAGCGATTTACAAAATGAGTTTCTACTGCATAAGCATAAACTTAGGGATCGCAGCGGTGTACTGGCCGAACGGGAAGCTGAGATTCAGCGTCGTCGTCATACCTCCTCTTAATTAGGG
>NZ_BJXX01000076.1 GCF_007991215.1 Aneurinibacillus danicus | reverse complement strand
TATGGTGGAGATTTTAGAGAAAGCGTTGTAAGGTTTGTTTTCTGTTTGCTTAAAAAAATTATAAACGTGGTCTAAAAGGGGGATTCTATTTATGGCAAAACACCAATCAGAAAAGACGTCAACAAAAGCACTTGTGGCGAGCTTAATAGGAAGCTCAATCGAGTGGTATGATTTCTTCCTCTATGGAACGATTGCTGCACTCGTATTCAATAAAATGTTTTTTCCGTCTACAGATCCTGTAGTTGGATTGCTTCTCGCTTATGCATCGTTTGCAATTCCGTTTTTTATTCGCCCGTTAGGCGGAGTCATCTTCAGTCATATCGGCGATAAAATAGGCCGAAAGAAAACGCTTGTCCTTACACTGTCATTAATGGGGGGCGCCACGGTTTTAATCGGATTGCTTCCCACGTATGAAACGATTGGTATTTGGGCACCGATTCTGCTTATTACTTTAAGGCTTGTGCAAGGGCTCGGGATCGGAGGAGAATGGGGCGGTGCCTTGTTGCTCGCGGTCGAGTATGCACCGAAAGGACGGAAAGGATTTTTCGGGAGTGTGCCGCAAACAGGAGTTACAATCGGACTGCTGCTCGGTACGTTATCGATCACCATCATGAATCAATTACCTGAAAACGAATTTTTAGCATGGGGCTGGCGCGTTCCATTCATTTTAAGTGCTGTGCTCGTCTTCCTTGGTTTATGGATCCGGAATGGAATTGATGAAACACCTGCGTTTCAAGAAGCAAAAGAGACTGGAAACATCGCCAAGGTTCCGCTTATTGACACGTTTCGTTACCACTGGAAAGCTGTGCTGGTTGCCGTAGGAACGAAAGCCGGGGAAACAGCTCCGTTTTACATTTTCTCGACATTTGTTATTACTTACGCTAAGGGTCAGGGGTATTCCACTACCTCAGTGCTCAATGCCGTCACAATCGGAACATTGGTTTCGACCATCGCGATACCATTAATGGGCGTTCTTTCTGATAAACTGGGACGAAAACCTCTGTTCATCGGTGGAATGATTGCAATGATTTTATATATGTTTCCGTACTTCTATATACTTTCGTTAGGATCGACCCTATGGCTAACGATTGCAACCATTATCGGGTTAGGCATATTGTGGGCACCGGTTACGGCTGTACTTGGGACGCTGTTTTCCGAAATATTTAGTACGAACGTTCGCTACACAGGTGTAACGGTCGGCTATCAGCTCGGAGCAGCATTAGCTGGAGGCACGGCTCCGCTGATTGCGACCGCGTTGATGAACAGTTTTAACAATTCATGGGTTCCTGTCGCAATTTATATCATGCTTATCGGAGTGATTTCTCTCATCGCAATTTTCAGTGTCCGGGAAACAAAAAACCTGGATTTTGAGAGGGGAAATTCCGAAACAGGGGCTTCTAAAATAATAACAGGATAGACTCTAAAAGGGATGGCGAACTAGGATGTACTCCTATTCGCAATTCCTTTTCATTTTTCAAGAAAGGACGTGCCTGTTTGTTAATTTTAAATGAAGATGTGATCAAAAAGATTTATGGAATGAGAGATTGCATACAAGACGTTGAGCAGGCGTTTCGCTTACATGCTGAAAATAAGACCGTGTCCCCAATTCGTACGTCGGTTCCTCACTCAAAATGGGGAGCGGAAACGTTATACATGCCCGCTTACATTGATGACGTGGATTATACTGCTGTAAAAGTGGTCAGTATTTTTCCGCATAATGCCAAAAAGGGCCAGGATGTACTTCAAGGAGTTATTTTGCTAACAGATGCTGTGACAGGGGAGCATGTTGCGTTACTAAAAGCAAGTTATCTTACGGTGATGCGAACCGGGGCGTCGAGCGGTGTTGCCACTAAACTTCTGGCACGCGAAAATTCTAAAGTATGTGCCGTACTTGGCTGTGGCGCACAGTCACTCGGGCAATTACAGGCTGTCATGGAAGTAAGAAATATTGAGCGCATCGTTTTATACAACCGGACAATGGAAAGAGCAAACCGTTTGAAACAAGAACTGGCCCTCATGTATAACGATTGGGACGGGGAAATTGTTATTGTAGACGAAGCGAATGCGGCTGTTGAACAAAGTGATATTGTGATTTGCAGCTCGAAGTCGACAACGCCTATTTTTGAAGGAAACTATTTGAAACCCGGAACCCATGTTAATGCCATTGGTTCTTATCAACCTCATATGCAGGAAATCGATGAATCAACATTAAAAAGAAGCAGTAAAATCGTCGTTGATACGCTCGAAGGTGCTTTGCATGAAACGGGGGATTTTCTCATACCGATCAAAAAAGGGGTTTGGAAAGCGGAGTACATTTACGGCGAACTGGACGAGCTCATTACAGGGAAAAAGGTCGGGCGTGAACATGATCAAGAAATCACCTTGTATAAATCGGTTGGTATCGGTTTTTTAGATACAATGGTTGCTCAAAGTGTTTATAAGAAGGCTTTAGAGCTAAATGTCGGGATTAACGTATCCTTGTAGTTCTTTCTATAAAAATAAACGAGAGGAGGAATACGGTGCAGCTAAAATTTGATCATCTCGTCTATTTTACAGACAAACATCCAATGGAAAAGGTGAAAGCATTAAAAGAAAAGGGGTACATGCCGTCATGGGCGGTAGGCATGAACAATGGGGTGCGTATCATGCGCTATGGTATGTTGAGTTGAGCTAAGTTATGTTGCGATTCTATTGATTTTATGCAAAAGGGAGATCAAATAATGGCTGATAAACAAACGGAATATGTATTACCGAAGGTTCTTGCGGCACAGGCAGAAAAACATCCAAATCGCCTATTTCTACAAATGGAGGACTTTCAACAGGAAACCTATCGCCAATGTTATGAACGATCTTTGAGATTGGCATCCGGACTGGCAGCGTTAGGGATTGACAAAGGGGAAAAGGTTGTCATTATGGCCCCGACCTCGCTTCAATTTGTTCACTCTTGGTTTGCCATTAATATTTTAGGGGCTGTAGAAGTTCCGATTAACACCGCCTACCGTGGACAAAGTTTAATTCATGCTTTAAATAATTCAACCGCTCCTATGATCATCATTGATCCGCAATTTCTAGGAAGACTCCAGGAAGTGGAGGATCAACTGCAATACCTGAAACAGGCTGTTTTTCTGGATGGTTTTGATGTTACTAGTTTGCCGAAATTTCGAAAAATTCGTCTGATCCCCTTTTCGGAAGTCGAATCTGCCGATACGGATTTAAAATTGCGTGATATTTCTTATAAGGATACAGCGTCTATTATCTATACATCAGGTACTACAGGTCCGGCCAAAGGTGTCATGATGCCTCACGGACAGATTTATCTGTTGGCGAAAAATGCGCTTGACGGGTTTCGCTTAACAGAAAATGATGTCTATCATGTCTTTTTGCCATTGTTTCACATGGCCGGGAAATTCATGATGATTTACGCTGCTATGATGGCCGGGTGTAAGGTGGTGCTTGACCGGAAATTTCATGCCGAAGAATGGTTATCGCGTGTTCGAAAGTACGGTGCCACGATATCCGGAGGGCATGGCCCCTTTCTTGAAATGATCTACCGTCAGCCGGAACAGGAAAATGACGCTGATAATCCACTACGGGCCGTTTTTGCCGCGCCATTTCCCGCAAAGATCGCGAAGGGATTTGAAAAAAGGTTTGGTGTTAAGGGGATTGAATTATGGGGGATGACCGAGATTAATTGTCCGTGCTACAGGCCATATGATGAACCTTTGCGCGTAGGTTCTTGTGGCAAGGTATTGGAAGATTGGTATGAAGTCAAGATTGTTGATCCATTGACCGATGAGGAAATACCTGCAGGTGAGGTCGGAGAAATTGTTGTCCGTCCTAAATATCCCTGGACGATGATGCAAGGTTACTTCGGAATGCCGGAAAAGACCGTCGAGGCGTGGAGAAATCTTTGGTTTCATACAGGTGACATGGCGTACTTTGACCGGGACGGGTATCTGTATTTTGTTGACCGAGCAAAAGATAGAATTCGTAGAAGAGCCGAAAATATTTCATCTTCCGAAATAGAGGCGGCGGTCAATTCGCATCCGCTTATTGAGGAATCCGCTGCGGTCGGTGTACCATCGGAATTTGATGCGGATGACGACATTAAGATTTATGTGGTCGTACGTCAAGGGTCCAGCTTGGAGCCGGAAGAATTGATTCGTTATCTGGTTACATTGTTACCTCATTATATGGTACCGCGCTACATTGAGTATATAGATCGGTTACCACGAACAGATACTAACAAAATCCAAAAAGCGAAACTACGTCAATTTGGAGTGACTAAGGCCACTTGGGATCGCAAAGCTGAGGGAGTGTCAATTAGAGATTTGATAGAAAGGGCTGGTAAAAAATGAAAGAATCACAAACATGTCAAAGATGCCATAAAAAAATAACGGAGGAGGATAAAGACAAAGTCCTCTGTAACCGTTGTAAGGATGTTTTAGAGTTTGGGTATCCCTCTTTTCCATCGTATCCATTAGAAGAATATAAGACAGATGCACAGGAGAAAAAATTTTCAATACCTCAACTATAATAAATTCAAACAATCACTTACGTTTATTTATCAGATGCTCTGAGAGATTCCGGAAGAAGTGCAGGCGAAAATTGAGATGCGGATTAAATAAAACAAAGACGCTGCTCTTGTTGAAGGAGCGGCGCCTTTATTTTTGGTTATATCTGATAATTTGGTGTATTCGTATGTTTTACTATAAAAGGAGGAGCATTAATGAAAAGTAAATTACAATCATTAAGAACCAAGCTAATCATTCTGTGTTTATTTATTTTATTAGTTCCCACTATTTTTATTGGAGTAAGCACGTATGGAGTAACAAAAAACAAATTAGATGAAGCTGGTAAAGAAGAACTTAAACATAATGTTAAGTTAGTCATAGCCATGATTAATCTTATGAATGAACAAGTAGAAGCTGGAAACCTAACATTAGAAGAAGCGCAGGAAAAGGTTCGACGAGAATTATTAGGCGAAAAAAATGCGGAAAAGGTTCGTCCGCTAAAAAAAGAATATACTGTTGGTGAAACGGGCTATCCATTTGCTGTAAGTAAGGATGCTATGACGGTTATGAATGCGGCCAATGAAGGACAAGATCTTACGAATGTAAAGACTGAAGACGGTATAATGATTGGGAAAGCAATTGTTGAAACAGGGACAAAGGGTGGCGGATATTTAACTTATAAATGGAAAGTCCCCGGTACAAATGAAGTTGGAACGAAAGTTTCTTATGTTGAATTAGAACCCCACTGGGGATGGATTGTTGGTACAGGAGCGTATCTCACTGAGTTCAACAGCGGTGCCAAGCAAGTATTATATCTTGTTTTACTTGTTGCTGTCATCTCTGTTATTTTGGGCACCATCCTTGCATGGTATTTTTCCACACGTTTCACAAAGCCAATCATGCTCATTGCAGGGAACCTAAATCGAGTAGCACAAGGTGATTTTACGGTTGAAGAAGTGAGGATTAAATCGCAAGATGAAGTCGGTGAATTGGCTAAAGACTTCAACAATATGATAGAAAATATGAGGCATTTAATTAGTGAAGTGAATTTGTCTGCTCAGCAGGTCGCTACCTCATCTAAGGAATTAACTGCAAGTGCTGAACAAACAAGCAAAGCGACGGAACAAATTACATTTGCCATACAGGAATCAGCAAGCGGAGCTGAAGAACAACAAATTGCATTACAAAAAACAACGAGATCTCTTGAAGAAATATCCGCTGGTATGCAGCGTATTGCTGAGAGCTTCTCGACTATTTCTGAATCCTCCGTGGATACTACAGAAACAGCTAGATTGGGTGGGATTGTTGTACAAAAGACAGTTACACAAATGAATTCGATTAATAAGTCCGTAAATGAATCTGATGCTGTAATTAAACTTTTAGATAAACGGACAAAAGAAATTGAAGAAATGTTACGAGTGATTACAGACATTTCCGCTCAAACTAACTTGCTAGCGTTGAATGCCGCTATAGAGGCCGCTCGTGCAGGGGAACATGGTCGCGGATTTTCCGTTGTGGCAGAAGAGGTCAGAAAACTAGCGGATCAATCCAATCATTCTTCAAGTCACATTTCAAAGCTAATTGAAGAAATCCATAAAGATATGGAACAATCCATTCAAACAATGGGGAAAGTGAAAGAAGAAGTGGAATCAGGCATTGAAATAGCAAATGAAACAGAGCAAAAATTTAATGAAATCTTCATTTCAACAGGTCAAATTTCACAACAAATTGAGGAATTAGCGAGTATAGCTCAGCAAATATCAGCTAATGTGCAGGAAATTTCAGCAAGTGGTGAGAATGTTACAAGTATTGCCCAGCAAGCCTCTGAAAATTCGCAAAGTATTGCTGCATCTGCTGAAGAACAGCTTGCTTCGATGGAAGAGGTTACAGCATTGGCAACCAATTTATCAAAAATGGCAGAGGAATTACAGAAGCTAACGGTTAAATTTAAGTTTTAAATACATATAAAATGTCCTTTAAGGATGCAAACCACGCGTATAAAATGTTTAACGACCATGAAGATGATTGCATCCTTCTTTTATTACGTTGCTTTTTTATCGGGGTATAAATGCCAGTATTATTTTATACTTTCTATTGCTTGTTTAACAGTTGCATAGGTCTTGATGGATGAAAAGTCAATTCCGCCATGAACAATCGTTTGGGCTAATTCAGGACGCATACCGGTTGCAATTACATGTATTCCAAGCAAACGAAGAATTTCATGGATTTTAAATATATGGTTTGCAACTGCCGTATCAATCATCACAATCCCGGAAAAATCGATAATAAGACATTCGATGCCCAGTTGAGCAACTTTGGGAACGATTTTTTCCAGGAGATATTTAGCTCTGTTCGAATCAATTGAACCAATCAACGGGAGAATGGCAAGCCTGTCTTGCACGGGGACAATGGGTGCTGATAATTCATTCATCTCTTCTTGAGCCCTTTTAATCATTTTATCTTTAAGACGTTCGAATGCGAGAATGGTTTCATTGATGCTTATGTCGAGCATGTAGTTAATCCGTTTAATAAAAAACGCAACTTCTTCTGTGGAAAGGTCATGCTCTATCCCGATTTTCGTCATATATTCAGTATAGACTACACGGGTAACAGGGTAGCGACTGATAATGTATGAAATTTTTCCGCTTAGAGAGGCTTCACGCTCTCCATTCTTTTTACTCCATGCAATAAGGCCTTCCGGTGCTTGCTCGTCATTGTCAGTAATGGAGCTTCCCAAGAAGCCTATGAATTCAGTATAAACGATAATTGCCTGCTCTATTTCATCGTTAGGGATTTCGGATTCTATTCTCTGGATAATGTCCCTGACGATGTTAGCAGCCAATGATGCTGCATTTTCAGTAAGATATTTAGCAACAGCCAGAATGGAGTTCACTGTTTCCAACACCCCTGCCTTTATAATAATTAAATTATATCCTAAATTGTAGTTAAAAGAACAAAATTATGTGTAATCATTGGTCTTTAGGTGAACTCATTAAAAAAGCTAAAAGTAAGAAAGGCTCCTGGACTAAACAATCCAGGGGCCTTTTAAAAAGCCACAGTATTACGAGTTAGCTATATCTTAAACTTGCTTATAGTCTGCTGAAGGTTCTCAGCCATATTTGCCAGAGAAGAAGCGGAGGCAGTAACCTCTTCCATAGAAGCCGATTGTTCTTCGGAAGCAGCGACTACATTTTGGGAGTTGGATGTTACTTGTTTGGCAATCGTTGCGATAGATTGAACGGAAGCGTTTACCTGCTGAGAGTTGGCGGACAACTGCTCCGAAATAGAGCTAACTTCTTGTATTTGGCTTGCGACTTCTTCAATGGCACGTAATATTTTTTCAAATGCCTTACCGGATTCACCGGCAACATCTACCCCGATTTCCACATTCTTATTTACCAAATCCATCGCACCAATCGTTTCGTTTAGATTGCTTTCAATATCTCTGATTAATTCGATAATTTGGTCTGCGGATGCACTCGATTGTTCGGCTAATTTTCGTACTTCGTCCGCTACGACCGCAAATCCTTTTCCATGCTCACCGGCTCTTGCCGCTTCGATTGCCGCATTTAACGCAAGCAGATTAGTTTGTGAGGAAATATCTGTGATTACATCGATAATCTTTTTAATTTCCATAGAACGTTCATTGAGAAGTTTTACCTTCACCACGGAATGGTTAACAGAGTTTTGTATTTCATTCATTTGATTTATTGTTTGTTGAATCGCTTTGTTGCCCTGTTCAGCTGATTTGGCTGTTTCTGCAGAGGTTTCCGAAACGCTCTGTGAAGACTGCGCAATCTTTTGCAAGCCTTGTGTTACCTCTTCTATTGCGATAGCGCTCTCTTCAGTTCCCTGCAATTGATTTTCAGAACCAAAAGCAACTTCCTGAATAGCGGCGGAGATTTGAGAGGCAGCCTGCGTCGATTCTTCCGCGCTTGCTGTCAACTGCTCAGAAGAAGCAGCGACTTGTTCTGCACTGGTTCCCACTTCACGGATAAGTTCACGCAGGTTTTGGCTCATTTGATTGAATGAAGCTGCCAGTTCCCCAACCTCATCCCGGTTTTTTACTATAATTTCTGTCTGTGTTAAATCTCCGTTCGCAACAACTTTTACAGCTTCATTTACTTGTCTTATCGGTTTTGAGATGGATCTGGAGATATATAGTCCAATAGCGATGGACAGAACGAAAATAAAGATACTAAAGATAAGATTCATATTGGAAGCAGAAGCAATGATCGCATTACTTCGTTCCCGTTCATTTTGCATGAGCTTTTCTTGCCTGTCCGCTAATTCAATAGCTGTGTCGCTTATTATTTTTCCCAGCGGGATTACGGTCTCGATCGCTTTTCTCTGGGCTAGATCGAGTCTGTTTTCTGCTAATTCAATAGTCGTATTAATATTTTTTTCGTACGGTTCACTGAGTTGTTTGATTTCTGTAAGTAGTCTTTTATCTTCTTCAGTCGTGAGCAATGGTAATGTACTTTGGATTAATTGATTAATTTGGTTACTGGATTTGCTTAGGGAATTCTTAAACTGCTCATTTTGTGTAAGGAGATAACTATATAGATTGCTATTTTGTTGAAATATATTAGCCTCGATACTTTTTGCTTTTAATCGAACTTCTGCTTTTTTGTCAATTAAATCAGAGTATGTTTTCTTTGTTTGACTTGTTAGATTATAAGAAAGTCCTCCTATAACTCCCGCTAATATAGCCAACAAAATAAATGAGATTAGTAATTTTGTTTGAATTGTAACCCTCATACCTGCACCTTTCTCCCTTGTTTTCTCTAGTATTTTTCTTTACCATAAGGTAAAAATAACCGTTTAAATTGTTATTTTAGTATTTATTATAGTGAAAAAGACTCCATTTTCAATGAATAACACTTTGTAAAAAATGCTGACTATTGTATTCGGGCTGTTTTTTGCCTAAGATTTTCTATCTGTTTACCCATGAGAAAAGATGTTCTTTTTTCAGCGGCAAAAGAAGAGGGATATTTGCCCAAACCATCAGATGATTGACAGTAAATAAATTATCATACTATTATTAATTTTGACAACAACGAATTTCATAAATTTAAAACTTAGTTTTATAATATAAAACTAGTTTAGAAGAAAGGAGAGAGGATAGGCATGAGTACACGGTTAGAAACAGAGAAAACGGTATTAGAGTTGGAATCAAAGCACAATTTTCGCTGGACGGTTGTCATTTGGCTTTTAATCGGAGGGATCATCAATTATCTGGACAGGGCGAACTTATCCATCGCCGCTCCGGAAATGATGAGAGAGCTAGGGCTTACCAAAACCGACATTGGCTTGCCTTGTGTTTCTGCCCCTCTATCTCCTGGAAGTGCATCATGTTTCGCTTACAGAGCTGGGCCTGCATGCCAGCATTCCCTGGATCGGTGGCATCTTCGGCAACATCTTTGGCGGATATTTTGGAGGCGCTTTCTCTCCGGTAGTAGCAGGGATGATCGTTGATATTACCGGATCGTATTCTTTGGCTTTTATAAGCGGGGGCGTTATCGCAGGCGGTGCGGCTCTATGCTACTGGTTCATCGTCAAGCATCCGATTGAGGAGTAAATAGGCAAAGCAAGATTTGTACTGAAAGTTCGACTATATTGCCAAGCAAAGGAAGAGAAAGATGAAACCGACTGTATTTATCACAAGACCAATTCCAACTGAAGTGGAAGCCTATATTGCTGAACACTGCACGTATCGAATATGGGAAGGAGGGGGATCGATATCCCGCAGCAGGCTGCTGGAGGAGCTCGCGGATGTAGAGGGCTTGCTGACTGTAGGTGGGAGAATCGATGAGGAATTGCTGCAACATGCTCCGAGACTGAAAGTGGTCAGCAATATTTCTGTCGGCTATAACAATTTCGATATTGAAGCCATGAAAGCGCATAATGTTATCGGAACCCACACGCCTTCCGTGCTGGATGAGACGGTAGCCGACCTCACGTTTGCGCTCATGCTGGCGGCCGCCCGCAGGGTGCCTGAGCTGGACCGGTATGTAAAAGAAGGAAAATGGGAGAGCGGCGATGATGAACCGTTTTTCGGTATCGATGTGCACGGTACGACACTCGGCATCATTGGCATGGGGCGTATTGGAGAAGCGATTGCCCGGCGTGCGGCTTTCGGATTTAACATGGACGTGCTTTATTATAACCGCACGCCCAAACCGGAAGCGGAAAAAAGGCTGGACGCCCGCTATTGCCCGCTGGAAGAGCTGCTGCGCAAATCCGATTTTGTTGTGCTCATGGTCCCTTTAACGGCTGAGTCTATGCATATGATGGGCCGTGAACAATTCGCAATGATGAAACGCTCCGCTATTTTCATTAATGTATCCCGCGGCAAAACGGTGGATGAATCGGCATTGATTGAAGCGCTGGCACAGAAAAAAATTTGGGCGGCCGGGCTGGATGTCTTCGATGAAGAGCCTGTCTCCCCGGATAATCCGCTCCTGCGGATGGCGAATGTGGTTACGCTTCCGCACATTGGATCGGCGACACACAAAACCCGTTTCGAGATGGCGATGCTGGCCGCGGAAAATTTGGTTGCCGCATTGAGCGGAAAAACGCCGCCGAACGTTGTAAATGAATTAAAAGAGGTGAAAAAATGAAGACGTTGGTATGGACAGGGCCAAGTACAATGAATATGGAACAAAGGGACGTGCCTTCCATAAAACCGGATGAAGTCCTCATTCGTGTGGAAGCAGTAGGGATTTGCGGCTCGGAGATTGAAGGTTTTCTGGGACATAACAGCCTGCGAAAGCCCCCGCTGATTATGGGACATGAATTTTGCGGACGAATCGCCGATACAGGTGAGCAGGTAGAGCATCTAACAATAGGAAACAAGGTTGTTGTCAATCCGTTGCTCAGCTGCGGAACGTGCGACCGGTGCCGAAGAAGGCTTGATAACCTTTGCGATTCCAGAGGAATTATCGGTATCCATCGACCGGGTGCCTTTGCCGAGTACGTAACTGCGCCAGCTTCCTCTGTGCATGTCGTGCCGGAAAGCATGAATTCTTATCTTGCCTCGCTCGCCGAGCCGTTGGCCTGCTCGCTGCGGGCTGCACGGAGAGCCCTTGCTTTCCATCCGTTTGCCAATGTATTGGTGTATGGGGCAGGAACCATCGGGTTATTAAGCGGAATGGTGGCAAAAATTCTCGGCGCAAACAAAGTCATTATGCTGGATGTAAACGAGGGGCGGCTTGAGACGGTACGGCGGGCAGGCATTGATTTCACTCTTCACTCATTGGCGGGAGATATCCGTTCACGCATCAAAGACGTGACCGGTGCAAAAGGAATTGACGTCATTATCGATGCGGCTGGATTTCTACCTACCCGTACCGAGGCGCTCGAATTGATTAATGCCGGTGGTGTTGTGATGAATATCGGGCTTGGCATCGACGAAACACCCCTTCGTATCAATCATGCCATCCGGAGTGAAATTACGCTGCTGGGCTCTTTTGCGTATACGAAGCAGGATTTCCATGATGCCGTTCAGCTTTTGGTAGGAGGAAAAATCTCCGAGGAGGGCTGGTCCGAAATCCGACCGCTTGATGAAGGAGAGAATGCATTTAAAGAATTGGTGGCCGGAAACGTGTCGAACAGCAAAGTGTTTCTGCATGTATAATCTACTTGGTGGCAAAAAAGCGCCCTCTCTGGACAATGGTCCGGAGAGGGCGAGTCTATGCTTTGGTAACGATTACTGGTTAAGGATATTTTATCATGTTCAGAAGAAATCGTCATGCAAATATCGGTTTTTCCAAAACCGAAAACTCCCCCGCCAGCCTCTCACTCTAATAAAGCACCTGCCATTCCATCGTATAATGCATACTCGTTTATCTTTATGCATGAAGTAGCTAATCTTAGAGTTCAGTGTTGACCTAAATAAAGATAATTTTTTTATTGACTATAACGTTACGTTATAGTTTAGGGTAAAAGAGTGAGGTGATTACTATGTATAAAGTTAAGGAAGTAGCTAAGCTTGCGGGTATAAGCGTGCGTACGCTTCACCATTACGATGCCATCGGACTTTTGACACCGACAAATGTCGGAGAGAATGGATACCGACTCTACAGCGAAGAAGATTTGGCCCGGCTCCAGCAAATCCTCTTTTTTAAAGAACTGGATTTTACATTACAAGAAATTAAAGAGATTCTTAACAATCCGGATTTCGACCGAAAAAAGGCACTTTATACACACAAGCAATTATTAGAAGAAAAAAAGCATCGCCTCGAGAGAATTATTCAATCCGTGGAAAAAACCATCCAATCAATTGAAGGAGGAACAGTGATGACGAAGAAGGATATGTTTGAGCCGTTTGATATGAAAAAAAATGAGGAGCATCAGAAGAAGTACGCGAAGGAAGTGAAAGAAAAATACGGCGGAACAAAAGCATATGAGGAATCTATGCAAAAAACAGCCTCATATAAAGAGGATGATTGGAGACGAATCCAGGAAAAAGGCGAAAATATCTATAAGAGAGTAATTGAAACAATGCATAAGGGACCGGCAGATGAAGAAGTACAACAGCTTGTCGGCAAGTTCCGCCAGTATATTACGGACAATTTCTATGAGTGTACACCGGGAATTTTCCGGGGATTAGGCGATTTGTACGTGAATGATTCACGTTTTACGAAAAACATTGATAAGTACCAACCGGGCTTAGCAGCATTTCTTCGTGAGGCTATGCATATTTATTGCGATAATCTGGAGCGAAAATAAGGGTTTATATTTAACATTCGAATCTCTATTGGACATAAACCTTGCATACGTAGTACGCGGAACCTTCTTCCCACTCGGCGAAAAACGAGTAGACATGGATGCCCTTGTCGGCAGGCAAGACGAAAGCGGAATCTTTCACAACTACCGGCCTGGTTTTATTCTCACCGATCCATTCATTTACCTGCAGTGTACCCGGATTGGGCTTTTTATCAAAGTGAATCGCTATAGTGGCGTGCGAAGGAACCGTAACGGGATTTTCATTTCTTACCTGGAGAAGCGGGGGAATAAAATCAACACAGGAGCTTTTTCCTTCGCTTTTCCAGCAATAGCTGCTCTGAAACGCAGGCACTTGCTTGTCAACTGTAGTAAGAGTAGGGAGCGGAGGCGCAGGCGACGCGGCCAGAGATCCTCTTGTACACCCCGTTAGCACAAATAAAATCATCAAGCGGATTACAGCTTTCCTCATCCCGCTTCGCTCCTCTCTCAAAGTCATATGCTATAAGTATGAATACTCCCCCGCTTACACTTTCGACGTTGAAGAATGCAAATTAGATTCCTAGTTTTTTGAGAATAGTATACTTCAAAAGAAGGAAAATCCAAAGCATTCATTTCCCGGAGCCGTTTTTATTTTTTGATTAAAAAGTTCTTTTTTATCCAATGCTAGGTAAAAAGGTATTTCTATGCCAAAGAAGGATGGTTACATAGAATGAAACAGCATCAGCAGCCAGTTATTCTCCTGATTATAGACTCTCTCATGCATAAACCGCTCGAGGAAGCGCTGCGGCAGGGACATATACCAGCCCTACGTTTTTTTATGGAACATGGCCGCTACATTCAAGAGGTCGTCAGTTCATTTCCTACGATGTCCGTCACCATCGATAGCACGCTTCTAACCGGAACGTATCCGGATCGCCACAGGGTACCCGGGCTTCTCTGGTATCACGAAGCAGAGGGGCGCATCGTAAACTACGGAAACGGAAAGAGGGAACTTCTGAAAGTCGGCATTAAGCAAACGCTGATGGACAGCCTGTACCGGTTAAACAATGAGCACTTAAGCCAAGAGGTCAAAACGATTCACGAAGAACTTGCTCTGCATGAAACTCCGTCCGCTTCCGTTAACGGATTGGTGTACCGGGGCAGTTTTCTTCAGCAATTCAGCATTCCGAAGCTTGCTGTATGGTTTAAGCTTCTTCCGCAGGAGCTGCGAACGCACGGGCCGTTTTTGTTTTCTTTCGGATCGCTTGCCCGCATGTATGCGGGAAACCGATATCGATATCTTTGGCAAAAAGGCGGGTTTAATGACAGGTTTTCCGCCCGGGAACTGAAATACTTAATCCAAAAGCAGAAGCTTCCGTTTTTTACGATTGCCTATTTTCCTGAGAATGACCATAGCGTTCACAGAAACGGTCCGATGGAGGTCAGCGGCATTGAAAAAGCGGACCGACAACTGCGGGAGATACTTGATGCCTATCCCTCGTGGGAGGAGGCGATACGCCGTGCGATTTGGGTGGTAATGGGGGACAGCGGCCAAACCTTCGTTGGAGCAAGCCGCAGTCTGGCGCTTATCCATCTACTGCCCATGCTTAGCAGATACAGAATCGCCAAGCTGGGGCAGCAAGTCGAGAAAAAAGACCAGCTTTATGTATGTGTGAATGAGAGAATGGCCTATATTTATGCCCTGGATGAGCGCCTCCCGCTTACGGAAATCGCTGCAGAACTTCAGAGTGATGAACGCATTGATATCATTGCCTGGAAGGATGGGGATGTGGTTCAAGTAAGAGGAGGCGGAAAAGAAAATACGCTTTTGTTTCGTCCACAAGGGCCGTATCAAGACGCTTACCGGCAAACCTGGACACTCGACGGTGATGTATCACTTTTGGATATTCAGACAGATGAAGAGACGATTGCATACGGTGATTATCCGGATGTGCTTGCCCGTTTGTACGGTGCTCTGTATTCTCATTCAGGACGATATCTCGTCATTACAGCCAGGCCGGGCTGTGAATTTGTTGGTGAGAGTTCACCGAATCACCGTGGTGGAGCCGCGCATGGCTCGCTGTATAAAGATGATTCCCTTGTCCCGATGATTATCTGTGGTGCAGCAGATGTTCCGCGATACCCGCGCATGGTTGATATAAAAGAATGGATTTTAACCCTGTATAAGGAGCAGAATACTTAAAAAAGCGAAAGCTTCTCCGCACCGGGAGGCTTTCGCTCTATTTGTAAGCAAGTTTTTCTTATTTCAGTCAGCTTCTTCTGGACTCGGTTCCGATCTGGATGTCTGATTGAGCAAAATAAAGTACGTATCAATGGCTGATCCAATGGCGCTGGCAATCCGGGTCTGATATGCCGGTGTAGTCATCCACTCGCGGTCCTGATGATGACTGATAAACCCCATTTCGATAAGGATTGTAGGACAAATCGAGTGATTTAATAGGTAAAGGTTTTTTCTGAGCAGCGGAAGCTCTGAAGTTTTGAACAGATTATTTAAAGAATGCTGGACGGTGTCTGCCAGCATGAAGCTTTGATTGTTTTTTTGGTAAAGCACGATAGGCCCCCGTATAGCAGCGTTTGAGGATGTGTTTACATGAAGACTTACCATAATTTTAGGGGACAGCGCTTCAGCAAGATGCTTACGCTGTGCCAGGTCTTTCCGGTGGCGGGAAGGATTGTCCAGCCAGTTGTTCTCCTCGCTTAACGCATAATCGTCATCGCGGTTCAAAACCACGTTGTATCCTTTCATAGACAATTGTTTATAGAGTATTTTTGCGACTTCCAGCGTAATGTTTTTTTCAAGCACCTCTCCGTATGTGGCCCCGCCGTCCACCCCGCCGTGCCCTACATCAATCAGCACATCCACCGGCGTATTGACTCGATGTAATGCATGGGCCAAAGGGGGAGAAAAAATGAAAAAGAGGGTGCTTATAAAACACAGGAATGTTTTTGTTCTCACGGATAATCACCTTTCTTTGCGGCAGAACGAATCACGTCTTTAGTTTAAACCGCAGGGATGGTTTTTATGATTCTTAGCGGAAAGACCTCCATTTAGATTTCAAAAATAATAAAAGAGGAGGCATCAGACATACCTCCTCTTTCCTGTATAAATTTTCGATCATTCGTTTGAAAAAAATCTATTTAAAATAGATAATCCCTTCAGGTCGGATATGGTAATTCTCGTCTTTCGCTTTAATTAAAACGCAATCCGAAAAAACATCCTCCAGCGTCCCGCTAATGACATCAGTCGATGTCGTAACGGAAATCAGCGTTCCTTTTCTTTCCACCAGGTAATTCAAGAAGCGGGTAGTAAATGTGTCGGTTTCTTTTGAAGCGGTTTTCTCTTGCACAGCTTCTTCCGTTTGCTCCAGTACAGGATAAGATACAGGTTGAACCTCTGCTGTTTCATGAGCAGCGATAGCTTCTTCTACAGCTTCCGGTGTTTGGATCTCCTGGTTATACAAAGGGTATGAGTATGAGGGATATGAGGGATAGTAGGCATAAGGATAGGCGGAATAAAAGTTTTGGTACACGACTGAACACTCCTTCTTTTTGTTTTTGTATGGAATTACCATATACTTTATGTGCTAAGAGCGCGTATGTTGAGCCCAAAACTCAAGATAAATGCTGGCAGGAAAAAGCAAAAGCCCATTCCGTTATGGAAAGAGTGCACTTTAGGCTCGTTTCCTTCTTGGTTGTACTGGTCTTTTCCCTGAAAACCTACTGTTCAAACAAAAAGTAACGGTAGAAGAATAGTTTTCCAGCGATCAATGCACAATAAAACAGAGCAAAGAAAGGGGGGAGAGATATGGCGAGAATCGGAGTGGAAAACACGCTAAGCAATGTGAAGCAGTACTTAAAGAGCCAAGGTCACCAGGTGATGGACATGAACGAATCGACAATGGCGAACTGCGACTGCTGCGTCGTTTCCGGACAGGACAACAATATGATGGGAATGGCAAATGCTTTAACGAAAGCGCCTGTTATCAATGCGGACGGCATGACGGCGGAAGAAGTGCTTGAAGCCGTTAACCGCAATCTTGCGCAATAAGAACGTAAGGGAAAGGAAGCCTCAGGCATCCTTTCCCTTCTCTGTGAAAATTGTGAGGAAA
>NZ_BJXX01000075.1 GCF_007991215.1 Aneurinibacillus danicus | reverse complement strand
CTCTCTTTTCCCTTATACCACAAAAGTCAGCCGCCCTTCCTTTCATTTTCATAGCAGGTCTTGTGGCCAATCGGCCATGGTGGCTTTGCTTAAATACGACCATTTTACCTGGGACGAAACTCATCCATATCGTAAAATACTAGTATAGTTTCACGGAAGATACGCAAAAAGATAGTAGGAAATATAAATAAAGCAGGTCTATAGATGGTAGGAAAGATAAGTGAAGAAGGGAAAGAGGAGAAATGAAAGAGAAAATCAAAAGAATATGGAGCCAGATCCGGTATAACTACTACATGCAGCTCTACTCTAGCTGTGAAGACGCCAATCATAAAGACAAACTGCTGAAAAAGGCACACTTATACAAGCTTTCCTAATGGAAGGGTCTGCAAAGGCCCTTTTTTTGGTTGCGAGAAGGAATTTCGCTCCTCCCGTTTTGCGGTAGCTGAGTAAAAGTTGATTATGTTGGAGAAGATAATAGTGAAAATGATTTAGGAGGTCATAACATATGTCTTTGATTCCCTATGAACCATTCCGTCAACTGGATAACATGAGACGAGAATTAAATCGTTTCTTCACCACTGATTTTCCTTCTCTTGCTACAGGGTTTAATCAGAACTTTGGTGCTTTAAGAGTTGATGTTTACGAAACGGAAAACGAAGTTGTCGCCACATGCGATATTCCGGGATTAGAAAAGAAAGAAGACGTGGATATCAGCATTGATAATAATATCCTTTCCGTTAGTGGAACAGTAAACAGGATAAATGAAGTCAAGGAAGAACATATGCATAGGCAAGAGCGCTTTGTCGGTCGCTTTCAACGTTCCATCAGCTTACCATCCCGTGTTTCCTCAGAAGGTGTTAAGGCAACGTACAAGAATGGAATTCTTGAAATTCGTATGCCTAAATTAAAGGATGATGCGAAGAAAGGGATTGATGTTGAGTTTCATTAATATGCCGAGATGAATCAATATTCTTTCTGAAAATCAAAATGATTTTAGGATCGGGGCTGTCCCAAACGTAGAAATTACTTGAGGGCACAGCCTTTTTTTAATCGATTTGCTGGAGTTTACTTTTCATCAATTTTTTCTACTGTATCTGTGTCTGTATAGATAGAGAAGCGGTAGGAATATGGAGATAATCCGGGAAGATAGGGGACAGCAGGTAATTTATCTTATTTATCAGATAATTTTAAATTGTATTTCTTTGATGCATTTTCTTTCCCTTTAGGACAAGAGTTTGTAAAATAAAAAGATATGGTCAATAATTGAAGAGGAGTAGAGGTGATTCTTATTCGTACATATAAGGAAATGACCAGTGGAGAAAAACGAAGCCTCACGCTCTCGATGAAAAAATATGCCGACGCATTTGCGGAAAAATACCAGGGCAATCTGTCCGGCTTTGCCGGCGAAGCGGATGTAATTGATACATTTTACACGGAATGGCTCAAAGATTCGTTGGATTCGCATTATGCCTGGTGTTCAAAGAAAAACGAGGGTTCCACAGGTTATACAGCAAAAGGGTATCATGAACAAGACGGTTTTGCAGATGAGGCAAAGGCGAAAATACGTGACATTCTTGGAGAAAAACTCGACCTGTCAAGCATAAAAGCACAGCCTGCGTCCGCGCCGGTAAAGCGGGAGCCTGCAGCTTTAATGAAACAGGAGAGCGTAGAGCCGATGAAAGTATCCAAAGCGGATGGGCGCGGGGCCAAGGGGAAAACGAAGCGCAAAAAAGCGACCAAGCTGGGGCGCAATGATGCATGTCCGTGTGGCAGCGGCAAGAAATACAAAAAATGCTGCTTAGAAAATGGTGTGGAATATACGTATGTAAGAGGGAAATTTGTCGCGGTTTCCTAGTCGCAGATGTGATAGGATACGTGCATAGAAGAAAAACTCGCCTGAACCAATCAGGCGAGTTTTTCTTCTATGCACTACAGACGCAATGTTTTTTCATAAACTTTCAACCGGCCGTATACGGACTCTAAAACCGGGTAGAATCCTTCTTCCGGCGAGGCGAGAGAAAGCAACGCTCCATGCAGGTGATCTGCTTCGACAGGCAGCCCTTTCTCCATGTCACGCTGCATGGATGACTTCATTTCCGGACTCAGAGATTCCATCGTCTTCAGTGTCCGGGCCTCTGTTTCTTCGTCAATGGGTGCCCCGTGGTTACGGGCAATCGATACGATTTCGTGCAGCAGACGTTCATACACGGTGCGTGCGGCCGGTGTGGCAAGAATCGGTCCCACCGGCATGCTCATCAGCGTAGTAATACCGCTCATGCTGGCAATAAAGATATATTTCTGCCAGATGTCGCGCTGGATGTTCTCGCTGAGGGTGACGGTAAAGCCGGCATTATCCAGGTGGCATAGCAGCGTCTGCGTACGCTCCGATATGCCGCCGTGCCATTCTCCAAACACGATATCGTGGCGTGGGCTTGTTTGGATGACGGTTCCTTCTTTGTCGAGGGTTGTCTCAATGAAGCATAGCCCGCCAAGCACGCGCTCTTCACCGAATGCTTCCATCAGCTGCGTGAAGTGTTCGTAGCCGTTCAGAAGCGGAAGAATCATCGTATCGCTGCTTACGTAAGGCGCGATGTCGCGCTGTACTTGCGGCAGATGATACGCTTTCACTGCGAGAATGATACAATCGAACGGACCGGCCGGCTCTCCGTGCGTAATCGTCTGTACCGGATTACTGAAATCACCGTGCACACTTTTGATGACCAGTCCTGTATCCCGCAGCTGCTTTTGCTTTTGCGGACGGACAAGAAAAGTTACATCTTCCCCTTTTTGGACGAGGCGTCCGCCGAAGTAGCCGCCGATCGCCCCTGCTCCCACAATTAAAAATCGCATAGATTTATCCCTCCTGCTTTTTACATGCGTTGTCTCTAATACATTTCGTGAACGCAGGGAGATATCCTTGTGGAAAACTATACGCGCCTCTTCCTTTTTTGCTTGAACAGAGCACTGCCGACGCCCAATACCGCCGCCCATACGAGTGTAGCCAGTATGGAAGTAACGAACCATGAGGGAGTACCGAGCGCATAATACATCAATAAATGCGCCGCGAAAATAAGCGCAACCCAGGTAAGCAGATTCATAGCTGAAGTTCCTCCTTTACGTACGGTTTCGCTTTTATTCTTTCCCATTTTTTATAAAAAAAGCCTCCCTATGCAGCGTACAGGGAGGAAAGAAGTAAACATTGGAGTTCATCATTACATACGTATTGTGCAGGCACAATGTTGCGAAGGGAACGATTTTTCTTTTTACATGAAAAAAGCGTCAAATCTTAAATACAAGGATTTGACGCTCGCCTGTGCTTATTCTAAGCTGATAGGAATTACGCCGGAAACAGCATCGGTTCAAGATAATATAACACAACCGTCGCCACTGCAAGCACAAGACCCCAAATGGTCAGGCTGAATTGGCGCTGATTGCCTTTCTCCGGCTGCGGAAGCAGGCCGAGAATAATCAAGATAAAAGACATGAGAGCGGCAATCGTTAGAAACAGCATCAATACGTGTCCGGTCATGCTTGTACTCCTTTCACGCTGGGAATGTTTTTACTATTTTTACTATACCTAGCTTGCTGCTTGTCTGTCAAAAAAAGAATGTAATTTCTAAAAAATGGGGTAGAAATTCTGGCAATTGTGTACTACAATAATAATCAGAACATTTCATATTCATATCATTTTTTTATTTTTCGATATATGAATGAGTATTCATTCAATACTTGATATTTAGAAGACGAGGAGGCTGCACAATGGAGAGACGCATTCAAAAAGCCGCGGTGTTAGGCTCAGGTGTGATGGGAGCTGCAATTGCCGCGCACCTGGCGAATGCAGGCATTCAGACGTACCTGTTAGACATTGTACCGCACGCGCTTACAGAGCAGGAAGAGAAGAAGGGATTGACGCTTGAACATCCCGCCGTGCGCAGCCGGATAGCCGCGGAGTCGAAGGCAAGACTGCTGAAGACGAAGCCGGCGCCGCTGTATTCTAAGAAGAACGCTGACCTCATTATTCCAGGAAATTTAGAAGATGACGTATCTCGCTTGAAAGAAGTAGACTGGATTGTGGAGGCAATCGTAGAAAATCTGGAGATTAAACAGCAGCTATGGAAGAAGATAGAGCGGTTCTGGACGGAAGGTACGATTGTTAGCTCCAACACGTCCGGTGTTTCAATTAATAAGATGGTAGAAGGAAGAAGCGAAGCGTTCCGCCGTCATTTCCTCGGCACGCACTTTTTCAATCCGCCGCGCTACATGAAGCTGCTCGAGCTTGTTCCGGGCAACGATACGGATGAAAATGTAATCGCTTTTATGAAACGGTTCGGCGAGCGCGAGCTGGGTAAAGGTGTCGTGCTGGCAAAGGATACACCGAACTTTATCGCCAATCGGATTGGCACATACGGCCTGCTTGTAACGTTCGAAGAAATGCAGAACGGCGGCTTCGGCATCGAGGAGGTCGATGTGATGACCGGCACGGTTATCGGACGTCCGAAGAGTGCTACCTTCCGTACGCTCGATATGGTTGGGCTGGACACATTCGTGCATGTGGCGGCCAACGTGCATAAGAACGTAGCGGATGAACAGGAGAAAGCCGCATTTGTGGTGCCGGAACTGCTGCATAAGATGGTGGAAAAAGGCTGGCTGGGTGATAAAACCGGCCAAGGATTCTATCAGAAGAAGAAAACGCCGTCCGGACGTGAGATTCTTTCACTGGATTATCAAGAATTGACATACATTCCGATGAAGAAAGCCAAGCTGCCTGCCGTGGAACAGGCGAAAGCGGCCGGCGGGTTGAAGAAGCGCCTGAAAGCGCTTGTCTACAGTCCAAGCAGAGAAGGACAGTTTACCTGGAACATCTTGAAAAAAGTGCTGCTCTACTCGGCGGCCAAACTGCCGGAAATTGCCGATGATATTGTCAGTGTCGATAAGGCAATGAAGTGGGGCTTTAACTGGGAGCTTGGTCCTTTTGAGACGTGGGATGCGATCGGTGTAAAAGAATCGGTAGCACGTATGAAGCAGGAAGGTGAGACGATTCCGCAGTGGGTGGAAACCATGCTTTCTGCCGGACAGACGTCATTCTACCAAAAAGAAAACGGCACCACCTATTATCACACGCTGGCCGGGGAACGCCAGGAAGAAGAACGTGCGCGCGAATGGTTGAAGCTTTCTGCTTATAAGGAAACCGCGAAGCCGATTCTATCCAATTCGGGAGCGAGCCTCATCGATATCGGCGACGGAGTGGCCTGCCTCGAGTTCCATTCACCGAACAACGCCATCGGCTTTGATATTGTTGACATGCTGTTTAAATCGCTCGATGAAGTAGAGAAGAATTATCGCGGACTTGTCATCGGCAATGAGGCGAAGAACTTCTGCGTGGGCGCCAATCTAATGATGGTGCTGCTGGAAGCACAGGACGATAACTGGGATGATATCAATTATCTTGTGCATCGTTTCCAGCAGGCGTCGCTTGCGCTGAAATATTCGAAGAAGCCGGTCGTTTCGGCTCCGTTTGGCATGACGCTGGGGGGCGGTGCGGAAGTGTGTCTGCCGACAGCAAAAATTCAGGCAGCGGCCGAAACATATATGGGGCTTGTTGAAGTCGGCGTCGGTGTAATTCCGGGCGGCGGCGGCACGAAAGAAGTAATCTGGCGTGCCACAAAAGGGATCGATGCCATCGACCCGAAGGCAGACCTGCAGCCATTCGTCAACAAAGCGTTCGAGACGATTGCAATGGCAAAGGTGTCCACCAGTGCGGAAGAAGCCCGTGAGCTCGGATTTCTGCGCCGTGGAGATGCGATTTCCATGAATCGCGATCACCTGCTGTACGACGCGAAGCAGTCGGTGCTTGCGCTGGATATGGCGGGTTATGAGCCGCCGCGTCAAGAGAAGATACGTGTGGTCGGGGCTGACGGGAAAGCCGTGTTGAATCTCGGTATCTATACGATGCGTCAGGGGGGATACATTAGCGACCATGATGCGAAAATCGCAAAAAAATTGGCCCATGTGCTCTCTGGCGGTGATGTAAACCGAAACACGTACGTAACCGAGCAATACCTGCTTGACCTCGAACGTGAGGCGTTCTTAAGTCTGTGCGGCGAGCCAAAGAGCCAGGAGCGGATGCACCATATGCTGACGAAGGGTAAACCACTGCGCAATTAGAGAGGAGCGGAAGAGATGAGAGAAGCGGTCATTGTATCGGCTGTGCGAACAGCCGTAGGGAAAGCACCCAGAGGAACGTTAAAAAATACTCGTCCGGAAGATCTGGGCGCGGCGGTAATGAAAGAAGTCGTACGCCGCGCGCCGGGACTTGAGCCGGATATGATTGAAGATGTTATCATTGGCTGCGCGATGCCGGAAGGCGAGCAGGGACTCAACATGGCGCGTATTATTTCGGTATATGCCGGTCTGCCGAATACGGTTCCGGCGTTTACAATTAACCGATTTTGTTCATCCGGTTTGCAGTCAATCGCAATTGCAGCGGAGAAAATTATGTGCGGCTACGCCGACGTTGTGATTGCGGGCGGGGTGGAGAGCATGAGCCATGTGCCGATGACAGGCTACAAGCCGGCCCCACACCCGGAAATCGTCGAGAAGTATCCGGAAATCTACATCAGCATGGGACATACGGCAGAGAACGTGGCCGAGCGGTTTAATGTCAGCCGTGAGGACCAGGACCGGTTTGCGGTAGCGAGTCATATGAAAGCCGCAGCCGCAATTAAAGAGGGTAAGTTTAAAGAAGAAATTGTCCCGATTATCGTAAAGGAAAAGTATCTTGATGAAAAAGGCAAGCTTCAAGTACGTGAATTTGTCTTCGATACGGACGAAGGTGTACGCCCGGATACAAGTATGGAAGGGCTGGCCCGCCTGAAATCCCCGTTCCGCTTAGGCGGCAGCGTTACGGCCGGGAATGCTTCGCAGACAAGTGACGGAGCGGCGGCGGTTGTTGTTATGTCGCGGGAAAAAGCGGAAGAGCTGGGACTCAAGCCCCTTGCGATCTTCCGCTCGTTCACTGTCGGCGGTGTTGACCCGGATATTATGGGGGTAGGCCCGATTGTCGCCATTCCGAAAGCATTGAAGCTGGCAGGTATTACGCAGGAGCAGGTCGACTTGTTTGAAATTAACGAGGCGTTTGCTTCTCAGGCCCTTCAGGTTATCCGTCATTTAGGGATTGACGAAAGCAAAGTGAATGTCAACGGCGGCGCGATTGCGCTCGGCCACCCGCTCGGCTGCACGGGCAGCAAGCTGACGGTATCGCTTGTTCATGAAGCGGCGCGCAGAGGCGCTAAATACGGTGTCGTCTCCATGTGTATCGGCGGCGGCATGGGCGCCGCAGGTGTATTCGAATTCATAAATTAATGCTGGCAGTAAGAAGGAGGAAGAGGGGAGAAGCTGGATGAAAGAAAAAGGCAGCCGCCTTTTTACACATTTACGTCCAGCTGCTTATCCTCCGGCTTTTCTTATCTACTTGATTATTCTATATAAATTCTACTATGGGAGGAATCAGCATGAGCGTACAGGACACAGTGCCAAAAGGCGGACAGTTTATTTTAGAAGAAGCGGACATTCATTCCATATTTACTCCGGAAGATTTTAATGAAGAACAGCAGATGATTGCGCGCATGACGCGCGACTTCATCGAAGGCGAAGTGGCGCCGAAACGGGAAGAAATTGAGAAACTTGACTATGAATTAACAGTCAAACTGCTGCGGAAAGCAGGCGAGCTGGGGCTTTTGGGCACCGACATTCCGGAAGCGTACGGCGGTGCGGGGCTTGACAAAATCAGTTCCAGCCTTATTGGCGAACACATAGTGCGCGGCGGATCGTTTTCGTTAAGTCATGGCGCACATGTCGGAATCGGAACACTGCCAATTGTGATTTTCGGTAATCCTGAGCAAAAAGCAAAGTATCTGCCGGCGCTTGCGACCGGGGAAAAAATTGCGGCGTATTGCCTCACTGAACCGTCTTCCGGCTCTGATGCGCTGGGGGCAAAAACGACGGCGGTACTTAATGAGGCAGGCACACATTACGTTTTGAACGGGACAAAGCAATTTATTACCAATGCCGGTTTTGCAGATGTATTTATCGTCTATGCAAAAATCGACGGCGAGAAATTCTCAGCGTTTATCGTGGAGAAAGAATTCCCGGGTGTAAGCACAGGACCGGAAGAGAAGAAGATGGGCATCAAAGGTTCGTCGACTCGCCCGCTTATTCTGGAAAATGTAGAAGTGCCGGTGGAAAACCTGTTAGGTGAGCCAGGGCAGGGCCATAAAATCGCATTCAACATTCTGAACATCGGCCGCTACAAGCTCGGTGTTGGCGCAATTGGCGCATCCAAGTGGGCGATTCAACTGGCGACTCAGTACGCCAAGGAGCGTAAGCAGTTCAACACGGAAATTGCCAACTTCCCGCTTATTCAAAATAAAATTGCGGATATGGCGATCCGCACCTTTGTGAATGAGGCGCTGACATACCGCACCGGAGGTTATTTAGAAGCGGCAATGCAGCATCTGAATATGGAGGAGAACGTGTTCAATGAAGCTGCCAAAGCGATCGAAGAACATGCAATCGAATATTCCATCGTGAAAGTATTCGCTTCGGAAGCATTGGATTTTGTAGCGGACGAAGGCGTGCAAATTCACGGCGGATACGGCTACATTTCCGAGTATCCGATTGAACAAATCTACCGGGATTCCCGCATTAACCGTATCTTCGAAGGTACAAATGAAGTAAACCGCTTGCTCATCCCGGGTACGCTGTTGAAGCGTGCTATGCAGGGACGCCTGCCGCTTATGGAGAAGCTCCAAACGCTGCAAAAAGAGCTGACCGGCTATATGCCGCCCATGGATCTGTCCGAGTCGGCCGAGCTTTTGGAGGCGGAAAGCAAGATGCTTGAATCCGCGAAGAAGCTTTTCTTGATGGTGGGCGGTACGGCCGTACAGAAATACATGCAGAAAATCGATCGGGAACAAGAGATTCTTGAGAACCTGTCTAATATGATGATCACGATTTATGCTCTCGAATCCGCGCTGCTTCGTGCGAAGAAGACGGCGAGCCGCAAAGGCGAAGCCGCAGCGCAGTTGCAGGTAGACATGACGCGCGCTTACTTCCAGGAAGTATGGTCTGACCTTGAGAAGTGGGCGAGAGAAGTGCTCGTTGCGACAAGCGAAGGCGATGTGCTCCGTACGCAGCTTTCTATCGTGAAAAAGCTGGTGCGCATGCAGCCGATCAATACAATTGCGCTCAAGCGTGAAATCGCGAAGCGTATTATCGAAGCCGAACAGTACACAACGACAGTGAAGTAATCCAAGGGCGGGCTGGCGAGGACGACGCCTGCCCGCCCGTTCTCTTTTTTCGCCGGACTTCGACAGAAAGTTATGAAAAAAAAGAGGGGTGGCTACTCATAATGACATTAATTGAGAACATCGAGCGGGGAGTTCGGGAATTTCCGGAGCGGATCGCCTATATCTTTCAGGGCATGGAGGCAACGTACGGTCAACTGTATCAACAGGCGAAGAATACCGCAGCCTATCTGGCGGAAAAAGGCATCGGAAAAGGCGACCATGTCGCGCTGCTGCTGGGAAATTCACCGCATTTTTTGATTTCGTATTACGGTGTCTTATTAACCGGCGCCGCAGTTGTGCCGATTAACCCGATTTATACGCCGAAAGAAATTATGTATATCCTGCATAACAGCCAGTCCAAGGTGGCGATTGCGGCTGCTCCGCTGCTGCCGGCATTTGAAGGCATAAAGCAGATGCTGCCGGATTTACACGAAGTTGTGCTGGTCGGCGGAGATTCCGAGCATAAGTGGACAACCCCATTCGAAAAAATAGCAGCGCATTCAAGTGAAGGCTGGCAGCGTCCGGAAATTGACGGGGACGATCTGGCGGTCATTTTATATACGTCTGGCACGACAGGACAGCCGAAGGGCGCGATGCTGACACAGCGCAACTTAGCATCGAACGCGGAAGCGATCGCCGAATACCTGGGCGTAACAGAGGCAGATACGTTCGTGACCGTGCTTCCGATGTTTCATGTGTTCTGCATGACGGTGTGCATGAACGCTCCTATCGCGATTGGCGCTACCATGCTTATTCTGCCCAAATTCAGTCCGACAGAGGTTGTGCAGGCGATTCGTGAACACAAAGCGACCTTATTTGTCGGTGTACCGACGATGTATAACTTTATTATGCAGACACCGGGCGTATCGCCCGAAGACCTTGCTTCACTCCGCATCTGCATCTCCGGAGGAGCGTCCCTGCCGGTAGCGCTGCTGCACAATTTTGAGAAGAAATTCGGTAAAGTTATCTCCGAAGGATACGGGCTGTCGGAAGCGTCTCCGGTTACGGCCTTCAATCCGGTCCATGGCGTGCGAAAGCCGGGATCCATCGGAGTGGATATTCCGGGCGTAGAGAACAAAATCGTCGACGCGGAAGGAGAAGAGCTTGAACGCGGTCAGGTCGGCGAGCTCATTGTGCGGGGACCGAACGTCATGAAAGGGTATTTAAATATGCCTGAAGAAACATCGCGCACCATTCAGGGCGGCTGGCTGTATACAGGCGATATGGCGTATATGGATGAAGACGGGTATATCTTCATTGTAGACCGGAAAAAAGACATGATTATTGTAGGCGGTTACAATGTGTATCCGCGTGAAGTGGAAGAAGTGCTGTATGAACATCCGCAGGTCATCGAGGCGGCAGTGATTGGGGTGCCGGACGAAAATCTGGGGGAAGCGGTGCAGGCGTATGTGGTGGCCCGCGATGAATCGCTCACGGAAGAAGAGCTGAAAGCGCACTGCCGTACCGAGCTTGCGAAGTACAAAGTGCCAAGCAAGATTGTATTCTTAGACGAGTTGCCGAAGAATACGACCGGGAAAATCCTGCGTCGTACACTTCGTGATATGGTGTTGAAATAACAAAAAAACAGAGGCTTACCACAGTCGTTATTTCTCCTGAAGTGGCCAAAGCCTCTGTTTTTTCTGTGAAAATCGTGA
>NZ_BJXX01000074.1 GCF_007991215.1 Aneurinibacillus danicus | reverse complement strand
TTGAAATCATTCCCCCGTTCTCCTTTCTCTTTTCCTTCGCACCGTAAAATTCAGCCCTCCTTCCCGTAATTTTCATGTCAGGATTGCGGCTGAGATGCCATGGTGGTTCTATTAATAGGTGCGATAAATTATGAAAGATGAAAAAGTGGAAAAGGGGAAAAAACAAAAAGATAATCAAAACATTGCAGCAACATATGAAAAAGCAATTAAACTATTAGACCGCTATGTTGAACGAACAAAAGATGGAACGTTCAAAGCAAACATCGATGAAAAAACAGCGAAGAAGCTTGGGATTGAGGCTGACGTATTTAATACCATCATGACAAGTATGAATTATGTGAACGAAGAGATTCGAAAAGGGAATTTCGTTTCAGATGAAAACAAAAAAGTATATCTGCGCGGTGAAACTACCGTTCAACAAAGCTCAACCATCTCTGCAACCGCAACGGTTTCAGGCGGGGTAACCAAATGGGGCGTTGGAGAATGGTGGGGTGGAACATTCTACTTAAATAGCACAGATACTGGACGTGTAGCAGGATATATGTCGCTAAATGGCGCAACTGCTGAAGGGCTTAACTATGTTATTAAACAGCTTCTTGGAAGGTCACTTCCATTCGGTGTTGCTTCCTTCATTTTAGGACTCGGTGCCGGTTGGCTCACTTCACAAAACGAAGGAAATGGTGTGAAGGTAACTTATATGTTGGGTGTTCCGCCTGTTGTGTGGGTTTCTCCTCAATAACGCACAAGAGTAGAGCCAGCTACGGTTTGCTGGCTCTATTTTTTATTTTGATAAATTTTTATTTTTAATAGATCTAAATCCTAGAACTGGGAATACGAGTCCCCATACTATCAATAAGCCGGCAATGATTGAGTTACCCATTCGGTATTGATAAATCGCAGAAAGTAGTAATGAAACTGAAAAGCTTAAAAAGAACAGCTTTCGATACATCACTTTTTTGGAGCCTATAAAACTTAAGGATAATAAGATCGCAGATACGATATACATAATAATAGTTACACCTATTACACTTATCCAAAACTCCACTTTTACATCCCCCTTCATTTTTGGAATTATTATCCTTATTATAACTATGTGAGGGAGATATATCTTATATAACCAAAGAAAAAATATATTTTTTCTGTGAAAATC
>NZ_BJXX01000073.1 GCF_007991215.1 Aneurinibacillus danicus | reverse complement strand
CTCGTAATTTTCATGTCGAGGTTGCGGCTGAAAAGCCATGGTGGTTTTTTGTTCTGCTTCCACATGTGTTTGATCTTCACAATTCAGTTTTCGTGTACTCTTTGCGTTCCTATATTTGCTGAAGCTTCTCCAGAATCTCTGCAGAATTATCATATTTATCCGGAGTAAAATGTTTCTTGGCCCAGTCGAGCAGCTCGTGTCGGCCATTCAGCACATACGTATCCTCGCCCCATTCCGTGGAGATTTCCCGTACCGTAATGCGGGAGCCCTCCACTTCGGCCGTAATCATGTTCCATTTGTCCTCTTTATAAATCACATGCATTTTTGCCATTCTTTTCTCCGACCTTTCAATATCATGGAAAAATTTAGAATAAAGAGATGGAGATTGAAGAGGGAGGGACAGCTTCTTCCGCCTCTTATCTTCTCCATCTTACATCGACCTTTAGAAAATATTATCTATAATAGTCTATCCATTGGCGGAAAAAATTGCAACTCATCTCCTGGATTGGCCTTATTATACGTGCCTGCGGAGCGTAACGAAGTGACATGCCTATCCCTTCTCCCGTTCCTTGCCATACATTGTATACGTTTCAAACGGTTAACCACATTTTTAATGTTGAGCCTAAATAAATTGCGTATAATAATGTTTTATATGGACAATCTCATATGGATACGAGGACGGAATTTTTCCGGCCTCTTACCTCCAATTCCTTATTTCTATCTCTAAAGAAAAGGTGAAGAAACTTGGTAACAAAAGCACAAATGCGCCGGATTCTCGACACGTTTGCCGAGATGTTTCCGGATGCCCATTGCGAATTGAATCACAGCAATCCGTTTGAGTTGACGATTGCCGTGCTGCTGTCGGCGCAGTGCACGGACGCTCTTGTCAATAAAGTCACCCCTCATTTGTTTGAGAAGTATAAGACCCCGGAAGACTATCTGTCCGTTCCGCTGGAGGAGTTGGAGCAGGACATTCGCAGCATCGGTTTATATCGCAACAAGGCGAAAAACATTCAGAAGCTCGCTCGCATGCTGATTGAAGATTATGGAGGAGAGGTACCCCGGGAGCACAGTGAGCTCGTCAAATTGCCCGGCGTCGGGCGGAAAACCGCCAATGTAGTCGTATCTACCGCATTCGATGTCCCGGCCATCGCGGTTGACACCCATGTGGAGCGCGTCTCCAAGCGCCTGGGGATTGCCCGATGGAAAGACAGCCCGCTGCAGGTCGAAGAGACACTAATGAAGAAAGTGCCGCGTGAAGAATGGGGGATTACCCATCACCGGATGATTTTTTTCGGACGCTATCACTGCAAAGCGGTTAATCCGCGGTGTGAAGTGTGTCCGCTTCTTGACATTTGCCGGGAAGGTAAAAAAAGGATGAAGACAAAATAATAAAAATATATTGATAATTTTATAATAGTACTATATAATAGTACTATCACTCGATGGAAGTTTGCCCTTCCACTCCCAGTGATGTTTCTGTTTTCTTCTGCAAAACAACTGAGGGATCGACTGAACTCCGGGACGACAAACCGGAGAGGAAAAAGCGATACCGGCCAGTTATATCACAAGCCTATTTGTGCTGATGATATAACTGGCCTTTTTCTTCTCTAAAGTCTATCCTCTTACTTCAAAAATTTTCATCCACCAACTAAAAATGAAAGGAGACATGACGGATGACAAAAGATACGTGCATTTCTTGCGGCAGAGAGCTGGCTTCATGGGAGAGAAACCGGGCGGAATGTTTGGATTGCCGGGAGATTGCCTGTGAGACATATAGTGATGACCATGCAGATACGATGAGGGAAGATTACGCCTTCTAGGAAATTCCTACAAGCGGCCGTCGAAAGATGCGGCCGCTTTCCTTATGGGGAAAAGAAGTGAAGCATGTTTTTGTGACGGGTACATACATAGATATGGTAAAGTCAAAGGGAGGAATTCTTTTCCCGAGATGCGAAATGATAAAAGGGAAGGGAGAAAATGGCGCTATGCTGCGTCTGTATTTTCCAAATGATGAAAGGGGGAAGCGGTACGATACCGCGCCATACTATGGAACAAACTTCGCAAAAAACGCTCCCGAAACGTTCGGAAGTGAACCCGAAATTTAAATGGAAGCTGGAAAGTATTTTTCCATCTGATGAAGCCTGGGAGGATGAATATAAGAAAGTACAGGAACTTATTGCGCAAATCCAGACGTATCAGGGCCGACTGAATGAGTCACCTCAAATACTGGCCGAGTGTATGAAGACGTACGAACAACTCGGCCTGGCCATGGAGCGCGTCTATGTGTATGCGCGTATGCGGCGGGATGAGGACAACACAAACACAAAATATCAGGCGATGACCGACCGGGCGGCCTCTCTAAGTATTCGCGTCTCCAGCGCGCTGTCGTTTCTCGTGCCGGAAATTTTGAGCATGCCGGATGAGCGCCTCGACAGTTATATCGCGGACGAGCAACTAAAGCCATACCGCTTTTACTTAAATGAAATCAAGCGGCAGAAAGAGCATGTGCTGAGCGCGCAAGAAGAGCGAATCATCGCACAGGCCGGTGAGCTGGCACAGGCCCCGCAGACAATCTTCGGTATGATCAATAACGCGGATATGACTTTTCCTGCTATCAAAGATGAGGATGGAGAAGAAGTTCAATTGACGCATGGCCGCTATATTCAATTCATGGAAAGCCCGGACCGCCGTGTTCGTCAGGAAGCGTTCAAAGCGATGTATGACACATACGGCAAGCAGAAGAACACCATTGCGGCCACGCTCAACGCCAGCGTAAAAAAAGACGTATTCTATGCCCGGATTCGAAAATATCCGTCTGCGCTTGCTGCTTCGCTCGATAATGACAACATTCCGGTTGAAGTATATACCAATCTAATTCAGGCGGTGCGCGATAATCTCCCGGCAATGCACCGTTACGTTTCACTGCGCAAAAAGCTGCTTGGTGTCGAAGAGTTGCACATGTATGATTTGTATGTGCCGATGGTCAAAGAAGTCAAAATGCAAATTTCATACGATCAGGCACTTGAGCTGGTACAGAAGGGGCTTGCACCGCTGGGTGAAGATTATGCGAGCGTATTGAAAGAGGCATTTACGTCCGGCTGGATTGATGTGTACGAGAATGAAGGAAAAACGAGCGGAGCCTACTCATGGGGCGCGTACGGCACGCATCCGTTTGTACTGATGAACTACCAGAACAATGTCAACAATCTATTTACGCTGGCGCACGAGATGGGGCACGCACTTCATAGCTACTATAGCGACAAGAATCAGCGGTATCTTGATGCACAGTACAAAATTTTTGTGGCGGAAGTGGCCTCGACGCTGAATGAATCGTTGCTGATGGATTATATGCTTAAAAACACAGACGATCCGCGGCAGAAAATGTATCTGCTCAATCATTACCTCGAACAGTTCCGCGGTACGGTATACCGTCAGACCATGTTTGCCGAATTCGAAAAGCTGATTCACGAGAAGGTGGAAGCCGGCGAAGCATTGACGCCTGAGACCCTGTGCAGCCTGTACTACGATTTGAACATCGATTATTACGGGCCGGATATGGTTGTGGACGAAGACATTAAGATGGAATGGGCACGCATTCCACATTTCTATAATGAATTCTACGTCTACCAGTACGCGACCGGCTTCTCCGCCGCGACGGCACTCTCGCAGCAAATCCTAAACGAAGGCGCTCCGGCGGTCGAGCGTTATCTGACTTTCCTCAGTAGCGGGGGTTCCGACTATCCGATTGAATTGCTGCGCAAAGCAGGTGTTGATATGGCGTCGCCTCAACCGGTGGTCGAAGCGCTGCAGGTATTTGCCCGCTTACTGGACGAAATGGAAGAACTGGCGAAGGAGATAGAGTCAACGAAATAAGCAGGCAAAATAGGAGCTGCTTCTCAGCAGCTCCTTTTACTTTACCGGGAATAAGAAAACAAGGAACTTTTCTATTATTATACAATGAATAAAAATAGTGCTATTGTAGGAAAACAATTTGTCGTATTTTGCGTCTATATTAGAGGTTGGCTTGTCCAAATCTTTATGCGCAAAACGTTCAATCGGAAAGGAGATGTGTCACTGGCAACTTAGAGAGGTAAGGGAGCGAGAAAAAGATGAGAAAAAAAGGATGGCTGCTTTGGGCATTTCTATTAATCCTGGCCTGGGTGGTGCCTACGGCAGTGCAGGCAGCTCCTGCCATGTCACTTGTGGTGAATGGCACGGAAGTGAAGCCTGACGTTCCGCCACAGCTAGTACAGAAACGCACGCTGGTCCCGATTTATTTTGCAGGGGAAGCGTACGGGGCTGAAGTAAAGTGGGACGGAAGCACAAATACGGTGACGGTTAGCGATCGCGCCGGAAAGATTATCACCATGAAACCAGGCAACAGAACCGCCTATGTAAACGGAAAAGCGATGACGCTTGAGGTAGCGCCCGAGATTATAAAAAATCGTACATTCTTGCCGCTGCGTCAAGTCGGGGAGTGGTTAGGGGCGACCATTGGATGGGACGCCGCAGCCAACACAGTCATCATCAACAAGAAGAAAAGCATTGCTATTAACGGAAAAACCGTTACACAGGCACCTGTTTATCAACTGCCTTACGGGCACTTCGTGAAAGTGGATGATGTCGCGAAGCCGCTCGGCTATACTGTGAAAACATGGGCAGGGAAAGTGATTCTTGAGCAAGGAGCAGAGAAATATACCATCGCTCAGGCGTCCGCCAAGCAGGCGAACGGGTATCGTTTAATTGATGGAAGCTTTGCTGTTACTCCAGAGTTTCTTTCACAGGTTATTGGAGCGAAAGCCGATTGGAACGAAAGCAAGACCGAATGCGCATTGGACAAGCTGCAGTATATTACCGGAATTTCCCGGACGGATGACGGTATTAGCATCAAATCTGAAGGCAAGATGTCGTACAGCCATTTTACGCTCGACAATCCGTACCGAATTGTGATCGACTTTAACCATGCCCGCATAAAAGACGGGGTAGACGCATTTGTTACGTCTTCGAAGGTGGAGAGTGTACGCTACAGCCAGTACAGTCAATCGCCTGATAGAGTGCGGGTAGTTATTCAACTGTTTGAGCCGCATACGTACAGCATTACCGCAGAGGAAGGTGTAACAAAAGTCACGCTGAAAGAAGCCAAACCAACACCGGCACCGGCGCCAACTCCGACGCCCGTACCAAATCCGCAGCCCTCGGGTCAGTTTGTTATTGTCCTTGACCCTGGCCATGGCGGTAAAGATTCCGGTGCGGCCGGCACGGCAGGTAACTATGAGAAAACGCTGGTATTGTCGATTGCCAAGACAACGGCAGCGATTTTGAAGCAGAATCCGAATTTTAAAGTCATTATGACGCGTTCAGGTGATACATATCCGACGCTGCAGGAGCGGGTTGCGCAGGCGAACAGTGCGAAAGCGGATGTATTCCTGTCCTTCCATGCAAATGCAGCTACCGCGAGCGCGCACGGAACGGAGACGTATTATAATACGTCACGAAGCAAAGAATTCGCATCGATCGTGCATAAACATCTGATACAGGCAACCGGATTCACTGACCGCGGCCTGCGTACCGCAAATTACTATGTGATAAAAAATACACAAATGCCGTCCGCACTTATTGAAGTTGGCTTCTTAACTAACGCTGCGGAAAACAAAAAAATGCTCGATCCAGCGTTTCAGAAACGGGTTGGCGAAGCGATGGCAGCCGCTATTACCGAATATTACAACAAACATCATTAAACATTGATAATAAAGAGAGGTTCTTCAAAATATAAGGAAGGACCTTTCTTTTTTTCTTGTAATTATCTAAGATGAGAGAGATAACATGAATGTGGAAGGAGCATACGAAAGAATGGTGTGGCAGCGAGTTCGCCCGTTTTTATTCATTACAGCTGGAAGTTTTTTGTATTCCATTGCGGTAAATTTTTTTTTCGTCGCCAACAAGCTGGCGCAGGGTGGCGTGACAGGTATTTCTCTGCTCTTGCACTATAAGTTTGATACGCCGGTCGGCCTTCTGATTATTTTGATTAATATTCCGATTTTTATCGTGGGTTACCTGGTGCTCGGACGCGGATTCCTTATAAGAAGCGCATACGGAATGTTAGCAACGTCAATCTTCATTGATCTTACATCGAATTGGACGGTGCCCCCGCTTCAGAATGTGATTCTTGCCCCGATTTATGGGGGCATTATTGCAGGGATAGGGATGGGGTTAATCTTTCGTGTCGGCGGTACATCGGGCGGAGGGGATATTATCGCGCGCGTGTTGCAGCATAAGTTCCGGGGCATCGACCTGGGAAAATTTTTATTTGGAATTGATTTTACGATTATCTCCCTCTCCAGCTTGATTATCGGCGTTGAAAAAGCGATGCTGACCATTGTCGCCGTATACGTAAGTACGCGGCTGGTTGATTTGCTGCTGTCAGGTTTTCAAAAGCAGCGCAGTGTCATTATTATTTCCAGTCAGCCGGATGAGATTACGAAGGCGATTCACGAACGCCTCGTGCGCGGGGTGACCATGCTTCATTCCATGGGCGGGTATTCGCGCCGCGAAGGGGAGGTACTGCTGGTCGTCGTGCAGTTGTATGAGATGGATAAACTGCGTCGTGTTATCGCGGAGATTGATCCTCGCGCTTTTATTCTTGCCCTGGAGGCAAAAGAAGTGCAAGGGGAAGGGTTTAGCTTTCCCTCGCCGGCGCGTAGTCATCTGGCATCCGAAAATCAATAATACAAAACCATCATGGCATCTCAGCCGCAACCCCGATATGAAAA
>NZ_BJXX01000072.1 GCF_007991215.1 Aneurinibacillus danicus | reverse complement strand
TTTTTCTTCCCTGGATCTTTTTTCCTCACTCCTTCCGTCTTTCTTTATTTCATGATTTTCACAAAAAAAACGGAGCCGTTATTGTTGCTCCGTTTTTTTGTATTATATGTGTTTCTTTGGCTGCTCCGTCGGTGTGAGCGGGATGTCGATCGGCGTTTCAACCGGCGGGTTTTGAGGTATTATTTCCGTAGTTGACAAAACGTACCGTCGGACAACCGGCACGTGCGACAGCACTTTGTAAGCGATTGCCATGACCGGAATTCGCATTGTGACAGCACCCGCAATGAGTCCGATAACTGCTCCTGCCAGCACATCAAGCGGGTAGTGAACGCCTACATAAATGCGGGAGTAGGACATAATGACCGCGCACGGCAAAGTCCAGCGAATGGATTTTGGGAATAATCGATAAAGCACATACATAGAAACAAAAGAGGATACCGCATGACCGGACGGAAACGAAGATGAGATCGGCATGTGGGTAAGATGAATCACATGCTCTTCCACCGCCGCAGGCCGCGGCCGCATAATGATAAATTTCAGTGTATATTCGATAATCCCGCCGATGCCGATGGCGGTAAACAGAGTTACCGCGGGGCGAAGACCGCCGACACGACGTCGGATGAACAACAGAGCCAGTACCACCAGAAACCAAAACAAGCCTTTATCACTAATGCCAGAGGCGAAAATCATAAACCAATCAAGCGAGGGGGTGTTCAGCCGCACATTCAACCAGTAAAAGAGCTGTCGGTCGAAGGAGAGAATCGCTTCCATATGTGCACCACCTGTATTTATATAGTAAAATGTGAAACAAAACGGACGGCCCGATCGTATTAATGATGGTAGCTATTTTATATGAATTACGGTTTAGATGCAAGATGCGGAATAACTTCCTTGTATTTACGCGAGAATGAGGTAAGATATAGATTGGCAGACACGTTACAGAAAAATAAAATCGTGTAAGAGAAAGGAAGACGGCTTGTGTTATTTCCTAGCTCAAAACGGATGGAGCAATTAAACCGAAACGAAATGTCTGCGACTACGGTAGCTTCTTCTTTGTCTGTACCGCGAAAGCTGCCCAAACGCTGGTTTCGGATGATAGTGTGGGGATTGTGGAGCATTTGTATTGTCCTCTCGCTTGCACTTGCGTGGTTTTATTTGACGCCGCAGGGAACCAAGCTGCGCGGGATCGTTGCGGAAGCGGTATATACATCGAAGCAAACGAAATATACCTGGCTGCTCGTAGGACAGAGTGGAGTGGAAAAGATTAAGGAGAACTTCCGACGGCAGGCGGAGGCGAATCATCTTGTCAAGCAGGATATGAGCCTGGTGAGGATAGCCGCGCCGGATCCCAAGCATGCAATCACGCCTTCTTCGCTTGTCTATATTGAAGACATTCGGGGCGAGACGTATGTCGGAAAGATTATGTATATTAAAGACCCTCGCTTGATTCATGTGGTTGCGAGCCACAGTCCGGGCGGAGAGAAAGTAAGCAACATGGCTGCCCGAAAAAACGCGCTGGCTGCCATTAACGGGGGCGGTTTCTTCCTGACCGATAAGACGGAAGAGATGACCGGTCCGGAATTTGACGGCGTAGAGCGGATTATGCATCCGCTGGGCATCGTTATTAGCGAAGGAAAGAAAGTTATCGGCGACGAAAAAGCGAAGCATGATATCGTCGGATTTACAAAAGACGGGGTGCTGATTAGCGGCCGCTATACGTATGATCAGATGAAAAAGCTGGGCGTACAGGAGGCCGTGAGCTTCCTGCCGCGTCTTATTGTCAACGGCAAACCGATGATTACAGAAGGCGACGGCGGCTGGGGTGTTGCGCCGCGCACTGCTATTGCACAAAAGAAAGACGGCACGGTGATGTTTCTTGTCATCGACGGCCGGGCCATCCACAGCTTCGGGGCAACGCTTAGGGATGTGCAGCAGGAGCTGTTAAAGCGCGGAGCCGTAAATGCAGTGAATTTGGACGGCGGTTCTTCGTCAAGCATGTATTACCGGGGCAAGACGATTACGACGCCGTCCGGCATGGTCGGTGAGAAGCCGATGCCGAACGCGTTTCTCGTATATAATCCGACCGGAGCACAGGGCGGGCTTGTCTCTGGTCCTGGACCAAACGAACCGCGTTCTTAAAATACGGAGGGGAAAGTTCTCTCGGTTTTTTGTGGAAATCACGAGGCAGAAGGGAAAGGGAAGAGGAAACAAGATCCAGTGTAGAAAAGGCTTCCGCCTTTTTTACATCGAAGTCATATCCTCCTTCTTTTCTCTTTTTTCCTTTATTTTTATGGCAGGATTTGTGGCGGATCTGCCAGGGTCGTGTAAATATACTGACATAGAAGAGAGACATCCGACCTATCTCCCTATTTTTATTTGTAAATTTTTGCTTTATAATGAAAAGATAGAAAAATTTATGCAGGGGGGCATAGCACGCTGAGAGTTCCTACCGTTTATGAGTATCCAGAGAGGCTTAGGGCGATCAACCTGGCGGGAGAGAATAGTTTGATTGCCGACCTGCACTTACTATCGTATGGGTGAATAAGACTGCATGGCGATGAATGAAGAAAAAAAGAATAGAAGGTGTAAGAGATGAACTTTGAGGGAGAAGAGAGAGAAAAAGCTGTCGGCATTGGCTACACTGTTATTGCTTATGCTGCATGGGGCTTGCTTCCGCTCTACTGGAACTATCTTAAGCAAGTTGCCGCCTTTGAAATCCTGGCTCATCGGATTTTTTGGTCTTTTTTATTCGTTTTACTTTTGCTTATGCTTTATCGAAGGTGGCCGCAGTTTAAAGAAGCATTTCACAGCCGACATATTATGCTGGCTGCGTTTTTCTGTTCATTATTGATTAGCGTAAACTGGTTTATTTATATCTGGGGAGTTAATAATGGACACGTAATTGAATCGAGTCTTGGCTATTACATTAATCCGCTGTTCAGTGTAGCGTTAGGTGTGCTGGTACTGCGGGAGAAATTGACGCGATGGCAGACGATCGCGCTGGCGATAGCCGGCCTGGGTGTTGCCATTCTGATGATACAGTACGGCAAAGTACCGTGGATCGCTCTTTCCCTTGCCATCACCTTTGGGCTGTATGGGCTGGCGAAGAAGAAGGCACAGGCGGAGGCTCTGGTTGGACTGGCGCTGGAAACTGTATTCATGGTTCCGTTCGCATTCGGCTACCTGGTCTTTCTCGAAACCAGCGGCGCCGGAGCTATCGGCCATGTATCAACTTCAGAGTTGCTTGTGCTCGCAGGTTCTGGAATTGTAACGGCACTGCCCCTGCTCTGGTTTGCAAAAGGGACACGGCTTGTGCCGTTGTCCACCATCGGGTTTATTCAGTATCTATCCCCTACGATTACTCTGCTGATCGGCGTATTTGTATTTAAAGAGACATTTACGTCCGTACACATGGTTAGTTTTGCGTTTATCTGGTGTGCACTGCTGCTGTATTCGTTATCTCATACCAGCCTGGCTCACCAGTTATCGGGGTTTGGCAAAGCGCGTTCATAAAGCCGTCTTACAGGCACTTCCGTCAGGGAGTGCTTTTTTGTACGGCCGGAAGGCGCTTATCCCTGCTTTTTTCGTGATATACTATTCAGCAAAAGCCCAAAGGGCCGCATTTTTTCTCAACCAAGGGAGGAACATAACATGCCGGACAATCCATTAATCTCTCGCATCAAGCTCCCGGCTTCTTTGCCTGATATAAGCGTTTACCACATCCTGTATCAAGCAGGTGATACCATGGTGGCAGGGTATCTTGCACAGCCGAAGGCACAAAAAAAGTATCCGGGACTCGTCTATTGCAGAGGAGGCATCCATCGGGTCGGAATGGTGCAGATTGGTTGGATTGAACATATGGCCGCCTGCGGATTTGTCGTATGTGCACCTTCTTATCGCGGCAATGAAGGGGGGAGAGGGCAGGATGAGTTCGGCGGGGCGGATCGTCAGGATGTATATGACGCGCTGCAACTGTTATCAAGCCTGCCGCGTGTCGACGCGGATCGGATCGGCGCTTTCGGCTTTTCGCGCGGCGCTGTCGGTGCGTTTCTCGCCGCCGCTGAGACGAAGCGAATCGGCGCGCTTGTCTCCTGGGGAGGTATTGTGGATTTACATTTGACGTATGAAGAACGGGAGGATTTACGCCGGATGCTGAAGCGGGTGGTCGGTCATCCTGTCAAAGATGCGCATGCCTATATGGATCGTTCCGCCTTGTATCACGCCGAAGAAGTAGACTGCCCGGTGCTATTTATTCAGGGCGGACGTGATGATCAGGTCAGCCCGCTTCATTCCGCCTATATGGCGGAACGTCTGGAGATGCTTGGAAAACCGTATGTCTCCTGGTATTATCCGGAATACGGGCACCATTTTCCGGAAGCGGCTCATTACGGGACGCTAAGCGAGGCATGCCAGTGGCTAAAGCAGAAGTTACAGAAGAGATGCGCGAGTGGCAGGAGAGTAGTGGAGCGCGGCACGCATGAAGAATGACTGCGCTAGAAGGAGCGTTATTATGTCATGTACTAGCTGCAGCAGGGAAGGAAAGTGAATAAAATTGGAAAAAGTAGGATGATACCTTGTTGTGTGTAATAATCTATAAGCAAGGGTAAATACTAACCGTACCACGATAGAATTTGCAACAGATAAAAAGGAGGACACACATCATGGGATTTCTTTGGGCACTTATTGTAGGCGGAATTATCGGGTGGCTGGCAGGTGCCATCATGGGACGCGACATCCCGGGCGGAATTATCGGTAACATTATTGCTGGTTTTGTCGGCGCATGGATTGGTACGGCGCTGTTGGGCAATTGGGGTCCTGTTATTGGCGGATTCGCTATTATTCCTGCCATCATCGGTGCGATTATCCTTGTGCTTATCGTTGGTCTGCTGATGCGTGCTATGCGTCGCGAACGCCACTAAGAAAAAAACTGCCGTCGAAAAATAGAGAAACAATGGAAAAAGGCGCTGCCTCTCATATGGGGGCAAGCGCCTTTTTCTGCATGGTCGACCCATTTAATCTGGTAAATATTACGGCCGGGATTTACAATATGGTTTGTAGTCACGTAAGCATCCCCCAACCTTTTGATTTTTCTAAATTTACTATGTTTCATTATAACATAAGGAGCTTTTTGTATGGGAAAAGTTGAGATCATTGCGACGTCTACGTTCGGCCTGGAGGCAGTCGTAGCACGCGAAGTCAGGCAGCTTGGATATGAGAATGTGGCCGTGGAAAACGGGAAAGTAACGTTTACCGCGGATAAGCTGGCTATCTGCCGCGTTAATTTGTGGTTGAGGACGGCGGAACGCATCCGCCTGAAGATTGGTGAATTTAAGGCGACGACGTTCGATGAGTTGTTCGAGAAAACCCAGGCGCTTCCCTGGGCGGAGTGGATCCCGGAGGACGCACAGTTTCCGGTGGAAGGCAAGTCCGTGAAGTCCAAGCTGTTCAGCGTACCGGATTGCCAGGCGATCGTGAAAAAAGCGGTGGTTGAAAGCATGAAGAAAAGCTACCGCAAGATGTGGTTCGACGAAACCGGACCGATGTTCAAAATTGAGGTGGCCCTGCACAAAGACATCGCGACATTGACCATTGATACGACCGGTGCCGGTCTGCACAAACGCGGCTACCGTCGGCTCATCAGCGGTGCTCCGCTAAAAGAAACGATGGCGGCGGCCATGATCCAGCTCTCGTTTTGGAACCCGGATCGCCCGCTGCACGATCCGTTCTGCGGGTCCGGCACGATCCCGATCGAAGCTGCGCTTATCGGCCGTAATATTGCACCGGGGATGAACCGGGAATTCGCCTCGGAAGAATGGCCTTCCATCCCGAAGAAGTTGTGGCAAGAGGCACGTCGTGAGACACATGACCTCGCCGATTACGATCGCCCGCTTGCAATTACCGGTACGGACATCGACGGGGATATCATCATGGTAGCGAATGAAAATGCGGAAGAGGCGATGGTAGAAGATGCGGTGCGTTTTAAGCGGTTGCCGGTTGGTTCATTTACAAGCGACGCGAAATACGGCTGCATTATTTGCAATCCGCCCTACGGCGAGAGACTCGGTGAAAAGCAGGAAGTCGAGCAATTGTATAAAGTAATGGGTCGGACATTCAGTGCGCTCGATACGTGGTCGTACTATATCCTTACATCGTATCCGGAATTTGAAAAGTTTTTCGGACGCGAAGCGGACCGCAACCGCAAGCTATACAACGGAAACTTGAAAACATACTACTACCAGTATTATGGACCGCGGCCGCCGCGTAGCGAATAAAACACAGGGGTGATCTACGCAAAAAAGGAGCGGGCAAAAGTTCCGCTCCTTTTTTGTGATATAGGAAAGTATATTTCACTTTACAGTGATAAAGCGAAATATACTTTCCCTCCATTTGTAAGCAAGGAAAAACACACCCGCGAGTTTTTCTCATACTACTGATTAATCCGTATGAATATTGTATTTTTTCATTCGGTTATACAGCGTCACACGCGAGATGCCGAGCAGCTGCGCTGCGGCTGATTTATTGCCATAGGTCGTGCGCAGCGCCTCTACCAGTTCCTCATATTCGCTGCGTGCCGCAAGCGGTCTGGTGGCCGGCGTCTGGGCGGCAAACGCAAGCTCGTTCGGCTGATAGCCTTCCGGTAGATGCTCCGGCTCGATGCGCTCCTGATCCGTTAAGATCACGAGACGCTCCATAAGGTTGCGCAGCTGTCGGATATTGCCCGGCCAGGCATAATTAAGCAGCAGAATGATCGTTTTCGGCGCAAGCTCCGGGAGCGGCTTGCCGTATTTGACAGCGAATTCCTTTAAGAACAGCTGGGCGAGTTCGGGAATGTCCTCCTTTCGCTCGCGCAGCGGCGGAATCGGCACCGTGACAACATTCAGCCTGTAGAATAAGTCCTGTCGGAATTGGCCTGCCGCCACCATGGCTTCTAAGTCCCGGTTTGTCGCCGCCACGATGCGGACGTCGGTTGCAATCGGCTTGTGTCCGCCTACGCGGTAGAATTGCTTCTCCTGTAGCACGCGCAATAGCTTCACCTGTTGATCGAGCGGCAGCTCTCCGATTTCGTCAAGGAATAGGGTTCCGCCTGCGGCCGCGTCGATTTTCCCTTTTTTTCCCTCATGGATGGCGCCGGTAAAGGCGCCTTTTTCATACCCGAACAACTCGCTCTCAAAGAGTGCGGCTGGGATCGCTCCGCAGTTGAGTGCGACAAAGGGACCGTCCGCTCGCAGGCTGGCGCGGTGTACGGCTTCGGCGAATAGCTCTTTTCCCACGCCGGATTCACCGGTAATCAGAAGCGTGGCGTCGGTCCGCGCGACTTTCCTCGTCAATTGAATCGCCTGCGTAATGGCGGCGCTGCGGCCCTTGATTTTGTAAAACGGATCTTCCTGCTGTTCATTGTACAGCTCATTTTCAAGATTGTGCAGATGTGCTGTCGTACTGGAGAGTCGGTCATGCAAACGCACGACGTCACTGATGTCTTTCTCTGCGGATAGTCCTCCAATAATCTGTCCGTCCAGCAGCACAGGAGATGTATTCACCAGCACATGGGTACCGGGCCGCGGCTGGTTATAGTGACGGACGACAGACGATCCGTCATGGATGCTTTTTAGAAGCATTACCGCATCTTTTTTAAAATGGCGCGTAATATGGTGATGCAGAATGTCTTCCCGCGGAATATGATACATTGCTTCCGCCTGTTTGTTCCAGTTCACCACGATTCCCTGCGCGTTCACAATCGTAAGGGAGTCATCCACCGTCTGCAGTACGCTCTCGTAAAACGCGAAGCATTCTCTAAGAGCCCGTGAGGCAGCCTGTGCGACGGTTTCTGCCGGTATGTATCCGACCGGCTCATCCATATCAGACAGTACTTGAATATCCGTTACGCCCGGCGTCGCCGAGATTACATCAAACAGAAGGGCCGATTCACGGGCCTGTGCAGAACAGGGACGATCCGGCAAAAAAGAAAGCGGTTGCATAATTTCGCGAAGAAACGGGTTATAGAAAGAAAAGGGTTGATTTGACATATAGATTCACCTGATTAGCAAATTTAACACAAGTGTATAAAGTAAAGAATATGATTTACAAACTTGTAAATCTTGTAGCACCGCTATTATACAACTGTATTAAAAAAAACGCAATTGACTGTATTAAAATATAAAGATCAAAAAAGGGAGTGGGATATTCCGCTCCTTTTTTGATCTTTGTATAAGAATCCAGCCATTATTTGGCGAATGTAGTGCTTCAAGCCGTTCGATTTGCTTGAGCGTCAGGTGCCGGGCGTGCTCTTGTCTACCTGTGCCGCAATTTGTTAAAATCAATTTTTTATATTGCTTGATCAATCTCCAGGCGGCGAGCCAGCTCATGCAGCAAATCGACCACGGTAATGATGCCGACCAATTGTTCATTCTCTACGACGGGCAGCGAATTTATTTTATGTTTGCGCATTGTCTGAATTGCTTCCGTAATCGGTGCATCCGGAGCAATGGTAATCAAGTTTTTCGTCATAATCCATTCTACAGGCGTTTCCTTCAAAATAGTCGGTGAATGGAGCGAAATCATCATCTCGCGGTGCACAATAATCCCCACTGCTTTATTTTGTTCGACCACAATCAGACGGCGAATATTTCTGTCTTTCATAATGCGTTCCGCTTCCTGGATCGGCGTAGCCGGGGTGATGGTAATTACGTCCGGCGTCATTAAATCTTTTACTCTCATCACGAGCGCATCCCCCATATTCCCTCAAAATTTGAGCCTATATACACGGGAATTATATCATAGAAAAACAGGATACAACCAGAATTGTTTCAGACAAAACAGGGGAGAGGAAAGAGAAAAGAAAATATGAAGGAGGCATACACATGAAGAAAATGTTGGGATCATTTGAAATTTCGATACGGAACTTGAATATATTGTAGAAGGAAAAATCAGAATCGAAGAAGAAAAGTATGACTAATTGTATATAATAACGAAAAAATACATACTAAATAGCTGTTTCAATAGGTTGAAATAGCTGTTTTTATGAACATTTTCATAGTATGATATGTATAGAGAAATGAGGTGAACGAACATGGGCACAAAGCATAAATATACAATAAAAATGAAGAAGAAAAAGCAGATTAGTGACTCAGTGTTCAATCTCCTTTTTAAAGATTTAGTCGAGTCAGAGAAGATTAAGCTGTATATGGATGAAATCAATCAGCGAATTTACAAAGGAGAGATGAGTCCAGCTGAGTTTAGTGAAAGTTTGTCCAGGTTAACTGACCGCTATGTAAAGAAGGGGATGCACCAGGCTGATCAGGCCAGCGTAGTTCGCTACATTAGCGCGTTTGCCAAGATAGAGAACAACGTGAAAGCCAACCTATGCATGATGAGCATGCGAGAAGCGAATGGAGAGGCAGCCTTTGAATCGGAAGAGGAGGCAGCCCGGAACATTATTCGCACATATGAAGAAACACAGCGATTGATTAATCGATGGGTAGAACAGTATGCGCTTACACGTGGAATGGATCCGGAGTGGGTAGTAACGCCGGATTTGGAGTGGATGGAGAGATGAAAAATAAAACGAGGCCGCGTATAATATGAATACGGACGGCCTCGTTTTTCTGTGAAAATCCTGAAATAAAGAAAGAAGGAAGGAAGAAGAGAAAAAAGATCCAGGGAAGACAAAGGCGTTCGCCTTTTTCCCCATTGAAATCATCGTCTCGTTCTCTTCTCTCTTTCCCTTCATACCTCAAAAGTCAGCCGCCCTTCCCGCGATTTTCATGTCGGGGTTGCGGCTGAGATGCCATGGTGGTTTTACAGTATATTAATGATCCCCGTGGTTGCCTTTGCTGGGATTGGTAATTACGAAACCTTCTTCGGGAAGGTACAGGTAATCGATTTTTACTCCGTCAAGTAAACTCTGTGTTTTATCGAGAATAACATCGATCTCCTTATCCGTGTGAATAATCTCATCGTTTTCGCCGGGCGTATCGAGATCAAGTCCATAGTGTGCGTGGTCTCCGTGCGCATGGGTGATGAACACGCGCAGCATTTTGCCCTCCGTGTCTTCCTGTGCCAGGATTTCCTTGATTTTTTTAGCGGCATTTCTTGTGATTTTACATTTCATCCATATTCGCTCCTTGCTTTTGTAAGATGGAAAAGCTGTATCGTGGCCTATTATACGCTATTTTACCGTAATAGGGAAATGAAGCGGCACCAAAAAAAAGAGCCCTCAAAAGGACTCAACAGAAAAGAGGTGTGCCCATATGCTTTTACATCAGGGTAAAGGAGTGTGGGGACAAGACTATGTATCTTTAGGATACAGAGGGAATGCTAAGAGTATATGGAGTTCGCATTAAGTTTCTGTTAAAAAGCGGTCCCGGCTACTGCCGGGACCAAATGAGAATGGAGTTACCACAGGATGTGGTAAAATTGTGGAGATCAATCCACCACTTATCCTACTACAGATGTGTAATTTTTTTGTTTTTCTCTCATTAAGATTATGTTAATTTTGTAGGAGATGCGCTGTATTTTTTCGTATTTGCTCTTTCTTTGCTCACGATTTTCACAGAAAAAGGAGGACATAGCAATATGCTGGAACAACAACTTGGGGCACTGCTTACCCGATTGCGTGAGAAAAGCCCGCTTGTACATAACATTACGAATGAAGTGGTGACGAACTTCACAGCTAATGGTTTGCTGGCGCTTGGCGCATCTCCGGTGATGGCGTATGCGCCGGAAGAGGTGGCCGATATGGCCAAAATCGCCGGGGCGCTTGTGTTGAATATGGGGACATTGACGAAAGAAACCATCGAAGCTATGCTGATTGCCGGAAAATCGGCCAACGAGCACGGTGTCCCAATTGTATTCGATCCGGTGGGCGCAGGCGCAACGCCATTCCGTACAGAAATGGCTCGTCGTATCGTAGAAGAGCTTGATCTGGCCATCATCCGGGGAAATGCGGCGGAAGTGGCCAATATTATGGGTGAAGCCTGGGAAATTAAAGGCGTAGATGCAGGGAAATCCGGCGGCGATATCGAAGCTTTGACCCGCAAAGCTGCAGATAAGCTGAATGCTGTGGTAGCCATTACCGGAAAGGTGGACAGGGTAGCAGGTCCGAACGCGCTGTATGCGATTCATAACGGGGATGAAATGCTGACACGCATCACGGGTACAGGCTGTCTGTTGACCTCCATTCTCGGCGCTTACGCTGCTGTGGAGCGAGATTGGGCGCTGGCGGCTGCGGCTGGGCTTGCGATGTACGGGGTTGCGGCAGAGTTAGCGCGGCAGACGGTGTCCGCCCCGGGCTCGTACCAGATTGCCCTCCTGGATATGCTGTACAGTGTGGATGAAGATCAAGTTGCGAGCATGGCTCGCATCGAACGGAAATAACTGCAGAAAGAGTGACAGACATGAACAACCAGACCTGGAAAGAGAAGCTTGGCGTCTACCTTGTTATTGGGATTGAAGATGCGGGCGGCCGCACCGCGCTGGAGACGGTGCGGTTAGCGATTGCAGGAGGAGCGGATGCTGTACAGCTACGTGAGAAGCATGCGCCGCTTTCCCGGGTGCTCGAAGTCGGACGGGAGATGCGTGCACTATGCCGGGAGCATGGTGTACCGTTTATAGTCAATGACCGCGTGGATGTAGCGCTTCTGCTGGACGCGGACGGCGTCCATGTCGGACAGGACGACTTGCCGGCAAGCGAGGTCCGCAAGCTGGTAGACGGGCGGATGTTTATCGGAGTGTCGGCATCTTCTACGGAGGAAGCGCGGAACGCGCTCGCGCAGGGGGCGGATTATCTGGGGGTCGGATCGATTTATGCCACCAGCAGCAAAGCTGACGCCGGCGATCCGGTTACACCGGCTTTGATTGGTGAAATCCGTAAGTTTTCTGATGTTCCAATTGTTGCTATCGGCGGAATTACCGGGGACAATTGTCCGGAAGTAATGAAGCAGGGAGCAAATGGTGTGGCAGTCATTTCGGCGATCGTCGGACAACCGGATCCGCGTCAGGCAGCCGCCCGGCTACGCGAAGTCGTCGCTTCCTGCACGTTAGAGTAGCCAACAAAAACCACCATGGC